>JACCYC010000004.1 GCA_013696665.1 Burkholderiaceae bacterium
CCGATGTGCCGTTGAAGAATCCGTGCGTCTCGTCCAGATGCGCTGCACGCACCGAAAAATCCCACGCGTAGACCTCGTAGGCGAGCTCGATTCGCTTCGCAGGTGGCGCGCGCCACGTATGTTTGTCGATCTTCTGCAAGGGCACCTGGCGTCCATCGGCCAGCGCCGAAATGCGCACGATGTTGCGGGCGAACTCGCGGATCATGTAGCTGCCGGGGATCCACGCCGGGAGCATGAAGCGCTGGCCTTCAGGATCAGGCCGCTCCACGCGGCATGTGACATGAAACAAATGAGCGGCCGGTGATGCAGGCCGAATCGCGTAGAAAATAGGCATGTGACGTTTAGCGGAAGTCTATGTCGACCGACACACCGCCGTCATTCACACCCCTCACGCAGACTTCTTCAGCCGGGCGGCAACCCACACGACAAACCCGGCCAGCATCACGTAGATGGCAACCTGGATCGCCTGATTTTCGAGGGTAAAGACAAGGCTCCGATAGAGCAGGAACAGACAAGTGCAGACGAACACTATGGGCAGAATTGGATAGAGCGGGACTTTGAACGGGCGCGCTACTTGGGGGTAGCGAAAGCGCAATACGAACAGCCCGAGTCCGGTCAGCAGAATGAACAGCCAGAACACGGGTGCCGTGAAGTCGACCAGAAACTTCACGCCTCCTTCATTTACGGCTGCGACCAGCACGATCAGCAGCGTGATGACGCTGGTCGTCACCAGAGCAACGATCGGCGCGTCGCGGCGCGCGTTCCAGCGACCCATAAAACGGAAAATTGGCCAGTCCTGGCCGAGCGAGTAATTGACACGCGCAGCGACAAGCATCGTCGCGTTGATTGAAGTCAGCGCCGCGAGCGCGACGATCGCTCCGATCAATTTCTCCCCAAAGCTGCCGAATGCTTTTTGCGCAACATCTGCGGCTACCTGCTTGCTCGCCTTCAGACCGTCAAATCCCAAGCCGGCAAGCAGAGAAGCGACAAACAGCAGATAAACAACCGTGATCAGCAGCAGCGATAACACAAGCACTTTGACGATCGCCCGGCTACCGCCTTTGACTTCTGCCGAGATATACGCGGCATCGTTCCAGCCGCCATAAGTGAACAGCACAAACAGCAATGCAGTACCAAAGAGAGCGGGTATGCCGTCGCCGGTCGGCGCCACCGGCGCGGCGCCCGTGGCTGCCGGCGCGACAAAGCCGGCGACGACAACAAACAACAGACCGAGCACTTCGAGCACCGACATCACATTCTGTGTTCTAGACGATGCGCGCAGGCCGACGATGTTGACCGCGGTCAATCCGATGACGATCAAGACCGCATAGATGACCGAGGAATTTTCGCCGAGCGACAACACGCGGCTCATGTAATCCCCGAATATGAATGCCAGCAGCGCGATCGCACCCGTCGTAATCACGGTAACGCGAGCCCAGGCGAAGAAGAAACTTACGTCGCGTCCGTAGGCGCGCGTCAGAAAGTGATAATCGCCGCCGGCATTCGGAAACGTGGTCGCCAGTTCCGCGTAGCAGAGCGCACCGACCAGGGCCAGCACAGCGCCAAAGATCCACGCACCGAACATCCACTCGACGGAACCGGTCATTCCGGCCACCAGCGGAGGGAACGAAAAGATTCCACCGCCAATCACAATGCCGGTAATGATCATCACCGCGTCGAAGACGGACAACACCTTGCGCGGCGCCGCGGTCGTAGGGGTAGCCGATTCAGGTGTGCCTGGTGTGCCGCTCATGGTCGCCCCGAGAAATAACAAAAAGCCCCGCATGCGCGGGGCTCGACTTCAATGTCGATGTAGCTTACTTGCGGGTGCCCGTGACCTTGGTTTCCGTACCGCCGGCGCCTTTTAGCGTGCCCGTAAGTTCGTTGCCGCGCACGGTTCCAGTCATTGTGCGAGTGACACCTTTGTCGTCATTAAATGCAAAGCGAACTTCCTCGCCGCGAACAGTTGCGCCAACCAGCGGTTGTTTGGCAGAGCCGGTGGCTACGTCGCCGCTGACCTTCTGATACTTCTGTGTGAGGTTGACGGTGTATGCATTGCTTGACCCCTGCTCACGCAGCGTCCAGGTGCCATCGACCTTAGCGGGAACGATCCACAGGTATGCGGTCCGATAGTCGACTTCCGCAGTTTCATCGGGCTCCCAGTCACCCATTGTGAATTGGTGCGAAGTAACGCGTGTGCCGGGCTTCATGTTGAGAATTGTCGGACGCAGGCGCAGGTTTAATTCAGGCAACAGATACATGGTCACGACGGTTGCCTTGCTGAAGTCTTCCTTGAACACGTCGCCCTGGATGATGCGAGTCTTGCCCGCGAGCTCTTCTGCCTGCACGTAGCATTGCGCAAGCTTCGCCATGTCGGGGTTGTATTCGATGCCCACTGAAGTGGCGCCAATCTTGCCCGCTGCAATTGCAATTTTTCCGTCACCGGCGCCCAGGTCGTACACCAGGTCCTGCGGTGTGACCTTGGCCATGCGCAGCATGCGCTGCACGATTTCGTCGGGGGTTGGCACCCAAACGACGTCCTTACCCGACTGGCCAACTTGCGGTTTGTAGTCGCGATCGCACTCGCGACGATCCTTGGCATCTGCGTTGATCATTGAGGCAGCGAGCACGCCGGCCAGTGCGATTGCAGTGCTGCTGCGAAGTAAACGTGACATGAGCTTTCTCCTTGAACTCAAAGTGCGGCTGAATTATGCATTCACGGGTGTCTTGCGAAAATCGGGTCAACTACGAGCGTGTCGACTTCACTCCTCAGCACAAAACGAGCCGATCGTGCTGGCTACCGATTGACATCAACCACCACGCGACCACGAACCTCGCCCGCGAGAATCGCCCGTCCCGCTTCGAACACCTCGGCGAGCCCGATCTCGCGTGTGATCGCATCGAGCGTCGACCGGTTTATTTCCTCTGCAAGATGCCGCCAGGCCTGCGTGCGGCGATCCGTTGGGCACATCACGGAATCGACCCCGACGAGGCTGGCACCTCGCAATATGAACGGGGCGACGGAGCCCGGGAAATCCATACCCTGCGCGAGTCCGCACGCAATCGCGACGCCGCCGTAGCGCAACTGCGCGC
>JACCYC010000010.1 GCA_013696665.1 Burkholderiaceae bacterium
CGCGCAACTCAGCAAGCTCGCGCGCCTCGACCTCGTCAACCGCGGCCTGCACTTTGCCGAGAAAGTCGTTGACTGCCGCCGGCGTCTGCGCCATCCGCCGCTTGATTGCGTAAGTCGCAAAGTCGGGTACGCCATGGAGCTGCGCAAGTTCGTAGCGCAACTTCAACGCGCGGTCGAGCAACACGAGGTTCTGTTCACCGCCTTCGCGATTCTTTGCCAGCCAGACCTTGCGACGCGCCACGTCGCTGCTAGCGTTCTGCAGGAACGGCACAACGGTTGGATAGTCAAGCCCAAGCAACAAGTTGCCGTTCGCGTCGCGCTTGCGCGCTGCAACCCATGCTTCAGGCATTCCGGAAGCTTCGGCGAGCGTGAGCACCACCGTAGTGGGATCTTTGTTCACATTCTTGCTGAACTGCAGACCCAGGCGCTCGACCTCGTCGACGATTTCCTGCGCGCGCTTTCTCTTGTCGGGTGGCAGCGTGGCGCCGCCGTCTTCAAATTTTTCGATCAAGTCCTGCTTGAATACCTTGTCGATTGCATCCGCCGGCACTGCCGCCCGAACACGGCGATACAGCAACTCGCTCTGCGCCATCTCCGTTTCAAAAGGCAGCAGCTTCTCGAGGCACGCTTGCGCTGCGTCACGCGTGGCTTTCTCGGGCGAAACGTTCTGCAGCAGGTACACCGGGTAGGCAAAATCTGCGAATTGGATCGACAGGCGATTCCATTCGGCAAACACACCCGCCCCCTTTTTGGATTCGATCGCTTTCTTGGTGGCCCGCAGGTTGCCGAGTTCGGTATCGCACCGTGCTGCAATTGTTGCTGCGTCCAGCACCTGCATCGTTGACGCAGTCGTTGCCGCGGCCGCGGCTGTCAATCCAGCGTTAACCACAATGACGGCCAAAGCACACGCGATCGACGCCGCAAATCTAGTAAGGCTCATTGCAAATTTCTTTTGTTCACCTATTGATTCTTGCGTTGCTGCCATTGCACATCCGCGCCGCCGGCATCCCGATTCAGGACGCGGGAGAGTACGAACAATAGATCGGACAGCCGATTCAGATACTGAAGCGGTGCATCGTTAACTGAATCCTGTTTGCCAAGGGCAACCAGCGCGCGCTCGGCGCGCCTGCACACCGTGCGGCAGACATGCGAGGCAGCCGCGGCCGGTGCGCCCCCGGGCAGGATGAACTCCGCCAGCCGCGGCAGGTCAGCGTTGTAATGCGCAAGCCGCGCATCGAGACGCGCCACTTGCGTGGCGCTGATCATCGAATAGCCGGGGATCGCAAGCTCACCACCGAGGTCGAACAGGTCATTCTGTATCGCTTCGAGATCGCTCCGGATCGTCTGCGCCAGTTCACCGGTCAGCAGCACGCCGATATTCGAATTCAGTTCATCCACATCGCCCAGTGCAGCGATGCGAAGATGATCCTTCCCGACGCGCGAACCGTCGCCCAGCCCGGTCGTTCCATCGTCGCCGGTGCGGGTGGCAATTTGTGAAAGTCGGTTGCCCATAGAATGATCCAACTGATGATCAGGACTCCATTATGAATGCGCCTGCCTCGCACCACGTTTTGCGCAAGCCGTTGCCTGCGGAGTTCATCAATGCGCTGCTGCCGACCTTCGGTGCCCGCCTGTCAACGGCTGATGCCGTGCGTGAAAACCACGGACGCGACGAATCACCCTATCCGCCAATGCCGCCCGACGCGGTGATCTTCGTGAACTCAACTGAAGAAGTTGGAACCCTTGTCCATGCCTGCATGCGACACCGGGTGCCGTTGATTCCTTTTGGTGTCGGCTCGTCGCTCGAGGGCCACCTGCTGGCCGTGCAGGGTGGCGTCAGCGTTGATCTGTCGCAGATGAACAAGGTGCTTGCGGTCAATCCCGAGGACCTGACGGTCACAGTGCAAGCGGGAGTGACACGTAAACAGCTGAACCAGGAAATTCGAGATACCGGATTTTTCTTTCCGATCGATCCCGGCGCCGATGCAACGATCGGCGGCATGACAGCGACCGGCGCGTCGGGCACCAACGCCGTGCGCTACGGCACGATGCGCGAGAACGTCGTCGGCATGACCGTGGTGACGGGCGAAGGCAAGGTCGTTCGCACCGGGGGGCGCGCAAAAAAATCAAGCGCAGGGTACGACCTGACGCGGCTCTTCGTCGGCAGCGAAGGTACGTTGGGCGTGATTACCGAGATCACGTTGCGAATCTATCCGCAGCCTGAAGCTGTTTCCGCTGCATCGTGCTCATT
>JACCYC010000019.1 GCA_013696665.1 Burkholderiaceae bacterium
ATTGCGTCGTGTCGGTGACCGCAATCGACGCGAATTCTTCCTGCTCAAAGCGAAACAGGCGTACCGCTACGCGTGCGGTCAGTCGCCCGCCGCCGCGCAACATCAGCTTTGTCTCGACGTTGGACTGGGTACCACCGGCGGCCAATGCCCACAGGCGCGACAAGCGCCGCGCGAATGCCCGATGATTCGGAAATGAAATTAACTCGGCGACACTCAGACCGACCAGGGTGTCATGCGAAAAATGGCCGCCTGCTAATTCGGCAGCTTCCAGATTGAGCGCGAGAATCTGACCCGCACTGTTAACGCACAGCATCGCAACACCGGAAAACTCAAAGCCTGCCCGCTTGAGCGAGCTCTCAACTGCAGCCTGGCGTAGCGGAATGACGGTCGATGCCAACGGACTCCCGGAAACGCTCGTTTTGACGTTGGGTGATTTTGCCACGATGCTCCATCGAAGCAACAAGAAAAGCGCGAAAAGACTGCCCTTGCCCGCCGACCGCGCAGTGCAACAACACTCAACGGTGGACCGGTCGCCGACACAGGCACCACAGAAAGTCACCGTAGTATCGTTCGGGCCCGCGTCCGCATGCTTCGCCGAAGAATGTTCAAAGCGATTTATCTGAGCAAGGACGAGCAGTTTCGCGCAGAGGTGCGAGAGCTCGACGAGGCCGAGCTCGCTGCGAACACACCTGATACAGACACGGCCATTGCGATCGAATTTTCGACCATCAACTACAAGGATGGTCTCGCGCTGACCAACAAGTCGCCGGTGGTGCGCAAATGGCCGATGGTTCCGGGGGTTGACTGCGCCGGGACCGTGACGGCTTCGACGACGCCGCGTCTTCATCCCGGCGACCCGGTGGTGCTCAACGGTTGGGGTGTCGGCGAAACCATGTGGGGCGGCCTGGCGCAGCGCGGCCGGTTCAAGGGCCATCAACTGGTGCTGCTACCGGCACCACTGACAAGCCGCGACGCGATGTCGATCGGCACTGCCGGTTACACCGCAATGCTGGCCGCAATGACGCTAACCGAGGCGGGTGTCAGCAGCGGAGATGTTTTGGTTACCGGAGCCAGTGGCGGCGTTGGGTCCTTTGCGGTCGCGATTTTGTCCGGCCGCGGCTATCGGGTGGTTGCGAGCACGGGCAAGCTCGCGCAAGCCGAATACCTGCATGGGCTCGGGGCGGCCGAGGTCATCGATCGGGCGGACTTTTCCGCGGCAGGAAAACCACTGCAGAAAGAGCGCTGGTCCGGGGTGGTCGATTCAGTAGGCAGTCATACGCTGGCCAATGCATGCGCGCAGTTGCGCTACGGCGGCGTCGCGATTGCGTGCGGACTCGCGCAGGGTATGGATTTCCCGGGGTCCGTCGCCCCGTTCATATTGCGAGGTGCCAGCCTCGTCGGGGTCGATTCCGTGATGTGCCCGACGGACCGTCGCACGCAGGCCTGGCGGCATCTTGCAGAGGAAATAGACCGGTCGACGCTCGATGCGGTCACGCGCGAGATCGGGCTCGCAGAGGTGTTTGAAGCGGGACGGGCGATTCTCGCGGGGGAGGTTCGTGGTCGCGTGGTGGTTGATGTCAATCGGTAGCAAGCACGATCGGCTCGTTTCGTGCTGAGGAGTGAAGTCGACACGCTCGTAGTTGACCCGATTTTCGCAGGACATCCGTAAATGCATAATTCAGCCGCACTTTGAGTTCAAGGAGAAAGCTCATGTCACGTTTACTTCGCAGCAGCACAGCAATTGCACTGGCCGGCGTGCTCGCTGTGTCTATGATCAACGCAGATGCCAAGGATCGTCGCGAGTGCGATCGCGACTACAAACCGCAAGTTGGTCAGTCAGGCAAGGACGTTGTTTGGGTGCCAACACCCGACGAAATCGTGCAGCGCATGCTGCGCATGGCCAAGGTCACGCCGCAGGACCTGGTTTACGACCTGGGCGCCGGTGACGGAAAAATTGCAATCGCAGCGGGCAAGATTGGCGCCACTTCAGTGGGTATCGAATACAACCCCGACATGGCGAAGCTTGCGCAATGCTACGTGCAGGCAGAAGAGCTCGCGGGCAAGACTCGCATCATCCAGGGCGACGTATTCAAGGAAGACTTCAGCAAGGCAACCGTCGTGACCATGTATCTGTTGCCTGAATTAAACCTGCGCCTGCGTCCGACAATTCTCAACATGAAGCCCGGCACACGCGTCACTTCGCACCAATTCACAATGGGTGACTGGGAGCCTGATGAAACGGCGGAAGTCGACTATCGGACCGCATACCTGTGGATCGTTCCCGCCAAGGTCGATGGCACCTGGACGCTGCGTGAGCAGGGGTCTAGCAATGCATACACCGTTAACCTCACACAGAAGTATCAAAAGGTCAGCGGCGACGTAGCCACCGGCTCTGCCAAACAACCGCTGGTTGGCGCGACTGTTCGCGGCGAGGAAGTTCGCTTTGCATTTAATGACGACAAAGGTGTCACTCGCACAATGACTGGGACAGTGCGCGGCAACGAACTTACGGGCACGCTCAAAGGCGCTGGCGGAACGGAAACCAAGGTCACCGGCTCGCGCAAGTAACTTTACCCATCGCTGACGACAAAAGCCCCGCGCGTGCGGGGCTTTTGTTATCCACTCGGAACACCATGAACAACACATCCCCCGCATCGCCACCCACTGCCGCTCCGAAACCGATCCTTTCGATATTCGACGGCGCGATGATCATCATCGGCATTGTGATCGGGGCCGGCATATTCAAGACGCCGTCACTGGTCGCAGGCGTTACCGGCTCGGTTGACTGGATGCTGATTGCCTGGGTTTTGGGCGGCGTGCTGTCTCTGATCGGCGCGCTGTGCTACGCCGAACTCGCGAGCACGTTTCCAAACGCCGGCGGCGACTACCATTTCCTGACTCGCGCCTATGGCCGCGATGTTAGTTTCTTTTTCGCCTGGGCCCGCGGCGCCGTTATTACGACCGGCTCGATTGCCCTCCTCGCATTCGTGTTCGGCGACTACATGAGCAGGGTCGTGTCGCTTGGCCCTGACTCATCAGCCATTTATGCAGCGGGTACGGTGATTTTATTGACCATGGTGAACATCATTGGTCTGCGTGCATCCTCGCGAGCGCAGAACATATTGACGATTTTGGAGGTCTCCGGCCTGTTGCTCGTCATCGTAGCTGGACTGATCGTGACAGCGCCGGTCGCCGCGCCATCAGCCGCGCCCGCGAGCGTCAGTCCAGGGATTCCGCCACTGTTCGGCCTGGCGATGGTCTTTGTATTACTGACCTATGGCGGCTGGAACGAAGGTGCGTACATCTCGGCCGAAGTCAAAGGTGGGCCGCGCGCAATCGTTCGCACGCTTGTAATCGCGATCGTGTTGATCACCCTGATCTACGTGGGTTTCGTTCTTGCGGTGCTGCACGGCCTTGGACTCGCGGGAATGCAATCAAGCAAGGCGGTCGGGGCCGATGTAATGCAGGCAGCATTCGGGCCCTTCGGAGCGCAGCTGATTGGTGCAATTGTCGGTATCGCAACACTGACTTCGATCAATGCAACGATGATTGTCGGTGCACGTACTAACTATGCCGTCGGCCGCGACTGGCCGCAGCTGTCGTTCATGAGCAGTTGGCAAGGCGACAAGAACGTTCCATTAATTGCGTTTCTGGTTCAGGGGGCGATCGCACTCGCGCTCGTTGGGTTCGGGGCGTTGCAGAAGGACGGTTTCTCAACGATGGTCGAATTCACCGCGCCCGTTTTCTGGCTGTTTTTCCTGCTAACCGGCATTGCGTTGTTCGTACTGCGCTTTCGGGAGCCGACGATCGTGCGTCCGTTCAAAGTGCCGTTGTATCCGATCCTGCCCATTATTTTTGTCGCTACCTGCCTCTACCTTTTCTATTCAAGCGTTACGTACGCTCAGTCAAAGCAGGCAGTCAGCATCGCGCTTTACGTGATGCTTGGCGGGCTGATCGTTTGGGCCATTCTTCGGATCACAGGCGGACGCGCCAGCCGTTAATCCCGCGCACTGTTCTATTCTGCGTTGACGATGCACCCGATGCCCGCGCTGAAAGTGATGCTCCCAGACTGGGCGGTGAATGCGTGCTTAAAGTGTAACGTGGCTAGCTCGGCGTCTGCATGAGCATTCGTTACGCCATTCGTCCCGCATTGCCTGCCGCACATTTGTTTCACGTCACCTGCAGCGTCGAGC
>JACCYC010000022.1 GCA_013696665.1 Burkholderiaceae bacterium
CGCTTCGGCCGACGCGAGTCGTTCAACGTCGAGCCTTCGGCTATGCAGACTCGGGCCTCGTGAGAACGAAAGTCCGCGCGCTCGAGAAACTGAATCGGATGCGTTGCCACAACGGGCAGTTGCAGCCGGCCGGCCAGGGCCGACGCAGCTTTGGTGTGCGCAGCGTCGCGGGCATCGCCGGTCCGCTGTAATTCAAGATAAAACCGACCCGGAAACGCAGATGCGAGGCGCTGCGCAGCGGCGGTGGCCGCCTCGGCTTTGCCCGCCATCAGGGACGCTCCGACTGCGCCGTTTCGAGCGCCCGACAACGCGATCAACCCCTGCGCCCGCCGGCCGCCATTTTCTTCGAACCACTCAATGCGCACCTCGGCGCGATTGCGGTGCGGATTTTCCAGATACGCGCGCGTGATCAGCTCGCAAAGGTTGAGGTATCCCGCGCGATCCTGCACCAGCACGACCATGCGGGTTGGAATATCGCGATCGACATCGTTGGTGACCCAAAGGTCGCAGCCGATAATCGGCTTGATTCCACGTCGTCGCGCTGATGAATAAAAGCGCACTGCACCGAACAGATTTGCGCTGTCAGTCAGCGCGAGAGCGCCTTGTCCATCCGCCGCGGCTTTGGCCATCGCCTCGTC
Organism: Burkholderiaceae bacterium; assembly: GCA_013696665.1. Classification (GTDB taxonomy): domain Bacteria; phylum Pseudomonadota; class Gammaproteobacteria; order Burkholderiales; family Burkholderiaceae_F; genus JACCZX01. The sequence goes on from JACCYC010000022.1 coordinate 639, forward strand.
GATACGGACGATGCCATCGACGACGGAAAATTCCGAATGCAGGCGAAGGTGAACAAACTGCGTGCTGATCATCGATACGATTTTGCCATCGCGCCCCAAGCAAAACTGTGGATAACCGCAGAAGACGTCCGATGCGCGTCGTCTATTCTCGAAAACCGAGCGAATTCAGTACCTTGGTTCCCGCATTTACGCGGTGTTGGCGCCGTCGAGCCCTTTGAACGGGCGGAATACCCCTTCGCCGGGCGCTTTTGTCAGCCGTATTGAACGGCTATCGTTGTAACAATGACGATATAAGTCGCTAAAGGGAGACAGCATGCTCCGATTGATTTTTGTCATGTGCCTGGCCAGTGTGCCCGCGTTGGCCAGCAGTCAGATGATTTACAAGATTCAGATGCCCGACGGCAGCGTGATGTTTAGCGACACCGTTCCGTCCGGTGGAAAAATACTTGAAGAGCGCGAAGCGAAAAGCACGCCGCGCGTGAATACCGTTCCGGCAGCGCCCGCGGGCAAATCAGCATCGGGAGCGCCAACCGGCTCGCCTGGGGCCAATATTCAGACAGCGCCAGCGCCTCGCCCCGGCATGCCCGCGGCGAAGGGTGCACCACCTGAAAGCGTAAGCACGCTGGAGCGCGAACTCGCCGTTGCAAAGAGACGACTCGAGTTGGGGCGTGAGCCGCTACCTGGCGAACGTCGTGGTCTCGCCGGCGGCGGCAGCCGGCTGACGCCGGAATACGAAGCGCGCATTGCCGCGATGGAGCGCGATGTCGCCGCCACCGAAGCGAAGCTTAAGAAAGCGTACGAGTCGCGATAGAGCTGAGGCTTAGCAGAGCACGCGCCTCCACGCAGCGGCTCTTGGGAGAAGCAGCTAGATGCACGCAAAGTGCGGCCGCTACTTCAGGCAATATTTTGCGAAGTTCCTCGCGCCGCTGATCGCTGGTCGGGGGCTTACCGCTGCAGCCTCAGCGCAGCGTCCCACTGAGACTCAAGCGGTTGAGGTCAATTTCTCTGAGCACGTACTTCAGTTCGAAGGCCGCGAGCGCGCCTATCGCTTATTCGTGCCTACTGCTTATGACGGCAAATCTCGCGTCCCCCTCGTCATCGTCCTGCACGGGGGCGGAGGCAACGCGGAAAATGCGGAGCGCACTACGCGCGTGGCTGCGCGCGCCAACTCGGACAACTTCTTGGTTGTCTATCCGAACGGCACCGGTCCGCTGCCGCGCACGCTGCTGACTTGGAACACGTGGAACTGCTGCGGTTATGCGTTCAAGAATGACGTCGATGATGTCGGCTTTGTCCGAGCCGTAGTTGAAGGCCTCGAGAAGCGTTTCGCGATCGATTCAAAACGCATCTTCGCGACCGGGCTTTCGAACGGAGCCATGATGGCCTATAGGCTGGCGTGCGAACTATCGGACAAAATTGCTGCAGTCGCTCCTGTGGCGGGCACCATGAATACCGATGACTGCCGACCCCGCGAGCCCGTTTCGATCGTTGCCTTCCACGGTACCTCCGATCTGCACGTCCGCTATGAAGGCGGTTCCAATGCAAAACGCTTCCCGGGCGCCGAACCCCGCGTGGACAAATCTGTGAAGCATGGCATCGACTTCTGGGCGCGCCATAACAGCTGCGCGATGCAGGCTGACGTGCAAACAAAAGGTAGCGTGCAGCGCGAGGACTACGCGTGCAGACACAACGGAAGCGACGTCGTGCTGTACACGATCCAAGGCCAGGGCCACGCTTGGCCCGGCGGCGTTCCGGGAGTTCGCAATGGCAACGTCGACGCGCCGAGCCGCGAAATCTCGGCAACCGACACGATGCTCGAATTTTTCTGGCGGCATCCGAAGCAATAAAGTTCGGAATGGTCCTGGCTGTATCAGGCCTTACGAACGCGTGTTCGCCGATTCTCCCCAAGGTCTTTCAGGTTCCGAGGTAGCGAACCTTGAGAGGCGTTTCCTCGACCACGCCGCGCCTGCGCCGCAATCGATAGGCAAGTGCCTTGGGCCGCGAACTCACAACCTCTTTAATTTGAGTGCCCTTGAAGTGCAAAGCAGCGCCGTCGTCGGCCGCGTAGCCAGCGGGCGCGCCCTGCGCGA
>JACCYC010000023.1 GCA_013696665.1 Burkholderiaceae bacterium
ACCATTTGTTCGATTTCGAGCATGCGCACGTTGGCGCCACGAAACAAGTCGCGCAGGCTCGCAAAATAATCCTTGACCGCGGTCGAGAGCTGCGGCGAAAGCTTGCTCTTCTTCATGCGGTCGCGCGTAGCTACCACCTGGTCCCGCAACGCCGCAACCCTGAGGCCCGTAAACAGCTGCTCCGACAGTCGAGACAGAACAAGGCGCGCGGCCGCAATCCTGCGCACAATTTCTTCGAACTCGCGCTGCTCGGTCAGAGCGCGCTGCATCATGCGCTCGATCGAACTGTGATTTTTGCCTTGCAAGCCACGCAACTCGTACAACTGTTCAATCACGTTGCGCTCGCGGGCGGTCAACGTTTGCCGAAGTTCCGCAGCAACGCGGTCAACGCCGGAAACGGTCTGCTCACGAACAATCTTCTGCTTCGCGGGCACCAGAATTTCGATCAGCGCTTCCTCTAGCAGCGGCAGACGGCTCGCCTGCAACAGCGTGGCATCGCCCTGCACCTTCGCCACCAGCCCCTTTTGGGCCGATACCGGAAAAACGCGCATTGGTGCCAGGTCGAGCGTTGCGGCGACTCCTGCAACCTGGCGGCGCACTTCTAGCTCGATCTCGCCCGGCGTCTTGAGTGCGTCCCACAGACCGTCGATCTTGTTCAAGACCGCGATGTGGTTGCGATGTCCGGCATCCCCGACCACGTGCCGCCAGACGTCGAGATCACTTTTGGTGACGCCGGTGTCCGCCGCCAGCACGAATAACACCGCGTGAGCATTGGGGACGAGAGACAGCGTCAATTCGGGCTCGGTTCCAATTGCATTGAGTCCCGGGGTATCGAGAATCACCAACCCGTGTTTGAGAAGCGGATGTGGAAAATTGATCACAGCATGGCGCCACTTCGAAATCTGAATATGCCCTTGCTTGTCGACTGCGATCGCCTGATCGGGATCGTCGGCGTCATATAAGCCATACGACTTGGCTTCCTCTGCCGAAACACGCACGGTCTCAGCCACAATCTTGAACGCTTCCAGCATGCCATCGGCCGAGGTCGTATCGAGCGGAAAAATCTGCCACTCGGCTCCGAGGCGTTTGAAATCCGAGGTCGATCCATGGCGTCCGCGCGTCTCGATCGGAAGCGCCCGAATGCACGGAGGCAAGGTCTCGTCGTAGAGCAGCTCGGTCGGACACATCGTGGTCCGGCCCGCCGATGACGGCAAAATCCGCTTTCCGTACTCGGCAAAGAAAATTGCGTTGATGAGCTCGGATTTGCCACGTGAAAACTCGGCAACAAACGCGATCACCAGCTTGTCTTGTGCCAATCTTTCAAGACACACATCGAAGCGCTTGGCCGAATCCTCTTCGAGGGTTTGCGTCTGCTCCATCCACTGACGCAGCTGCATGATCGATGCAGCCAGCGAATCGCGCCAGGTTCCGTATTGCTCAAAGCTGGAGGCTAATGGGGCCATCGGTCAAGTACGCCTGCAATGCGTCGGAGCCGCGCCCAGGTGCGGCCTCGGTGCGGGTCATCGGAGAGGCGAATCTATAGCACGCGCCCCCGCGCCCGCACAGTCACCCGAACGTACAAGCAACGCCGGGTTCGACTGTGAGTTCGCGCGATACAACTCGAACTAACGGCGTTGGCACAGGCGGCAGTAGTAGGTCGCACGCTGCCCCTGCAACACTCGGACGATCGGCGTCGCGCACACGCGGCACGGTAGCCCTGCGCGCCCATAAACCCGAGCGTCGAGCATGAAGTACCCGTCTTTGCCATCGGCGCTGACGAAGTCTCGTAGGGTGCTTCCGCCTACCGCAATGGCTTCTGCGAGCACCTCGCGCACCGCGACGGCCAACGCCTCGCATCGCACCTGACCAAGCCGCTGGGCAGCGCGTTTCGGATTGATTCGTGCGCGAAACAAGCTTTCTGATGCGTAAATGTTTCCAACTCCAACCACGACATCGCCTGCAAGCAGAACCTGCTTGATCGAGGCGGCGCGCTTGCGGGTGGAGCGATAAAGCCACTCGCCCGTGAAGCGCGCATCAAACGGCTCGATGCCGAGGTTGACTAGCAGCGGGTGAGCGTTAACGTCCCCGGCGCCTGCGTCGTGCCATAACAAAGCGCCGAAGCGACGCGGATCGGTCAAGCGGATACAGGCACTTTCAACGATCAGGTCAACATGGTCGTGCGTGCCGGGCAGAGGTACACGATGCCGCTGAGGCCATACGCGCCAGGCGCCCGACATCCCGAGGTGCGAGATCAGCGTGCCATTGCGGAAAGTCCACAGCAGGTACTTTCCGCGACGGTGAAGGCCCGCGACGGTCTGACCTGTAATCAACATCGGCAGCTGCGGCGGCACCGGCCAGCGCAGGCGCGGCTCGCGCACGACGACCGATTCGACACGACGACGCTCGACATAGGGCGCGAGCGCGCGGCGAGTGACCTCAACCTCGGGCAGTTCCGGCACTCTTATTGAACGAATTCGGTCGAATTCATTCTGTTACTGTGCCACGCATCACGCTTACGTGTATCCGCCTGCATCAGACCACGGCAGGGATTCTCGCCATGACTCGCATACTTGTGTTGACCTGGACGCTGTGCACATTGGTTGGATGCGCCAGTGGCCCTCGCTCATCACCTGCAGGCGCAAGCGTCGCCACGCCATCTGCGAGCGCCGCCTTGATCAGCGATGCGACCAGGCTCAATTCCGTCGCACCGGCAACGACCGTTGACAACGGCGACCCGCTCCCCAACGTGGATTTTTCGGGCGCCCTGATGTATCAGCTGATGGCGGCGGAAGTCGCGGCACAGCGCGGCGAACTCGGCTCGGCGTTTGCCGTTTACATGAAACTCGCGCGCGAAACCCGTGATCCACGGTTGGCACGCCGGGCTGCCGAGCTCGCGATTCAGGGACGTGCGCCGGCACAAGGCCTCGAGGCCGCGCAAGTGTGGTTCGAGCTGGCACCCAACTCCCCCGACGCCGCCAGCAGCCTTGCGCTGCTGTACGCAGGCGCCGGACGTTTCGACGATGCGTTTCCGCTGTTTAAGGCTCAGCTGCAGACCGCGACCAATCCTGCCGACGAGCTGCTACGGACGCAGCGCGCCATGGCGCGCATGCAGAATCGCGCCGGAGCATTCCAGTTGCTCGAGCGTCTGGCCGAGCCGTATTCACAATCATCCGATGTAAGACTGGTGCTTGCCAACGCGGCACAGGTCGCCGGATTGCCGGCTCGCGCAACGCAGGAAGCGCGCTCCGCAGTGGCGCTCGCACCCGATTCGCACCGCGCGGCGGTGGCGGCGGCTCAGTATCTGCAAGTGACCGATCGTCCTGGGGCAATTGCGCTGCTGCGTGAATTTGTAGCGCGCAATCCGAACGTGGCCGACACTCGGCTCGCGTACGCGCGATTACTGATTGCCGACGGCAAGTTCGATCTGGCGCGTAGCGAGTTTCAATTGTTGATGCAAGCTGACCCGAAAAATCCGGACCTCGTTTATTCGATGGCCCTGTTATCGCTACAGGGAAAGTTGCCAGTAGATGCGCGAATCTATCTGCAGCGTTATCTGGAATTGATAGCTCAATTTAAGGGCAGTGAGGGCGGTAGACCGGCCGAACCGGCGTATCTGTATCTGGCTCAAATCGCAGAGGAAGACAAGCAATTTCCAGCCGCGCTTGAGTGGCTGCGCAAGATCGACGGCGGCGAAGAATTCCTGACAGCTCGCGTCCGCGAGGCGTTCGTTCTGTCAAAAATGCAGCGCCTGGACGAAGCGCGCAAGCTGCTTCGAACGGTCAGCACGCAGTCGCCCGATGAAAAGACCCAACTGGTGCTGGCCGAGGCACAGTTGTTGCGGGACGCGAAGCGCTACGACGAGTCGTACAAGCTGCTAACTCAGGCGCTGGCTGGCTCGCCGGACAGCGTGCCGCTGCTTTACGACAGCGCGATGGCAGCAGAGCGAATCAATCAAGTCGCCGTGATGGAAAAGCACCTGCGGCGGGTCATCGAGTTGAAGCCCGATTACGCGCATGCCTACAACGCGCTCGGCTATAGCCTTGCCGATCGCAAC
>JACCYC010000031.1 GCA_013696665.1 Burkholderiaceae bacterium
CGCGGTGAGGCGCATCACATGGGTTTCACTGATGACCGACGCTACCTGTGGGCGGGAGGGCTTAATGACAGCAAGATCTATGTGTTCGACGTCGGCAGCAATCCTGCTCGACCGAAGCTCGTTCGCACGATTGCGGACCTCGCCGCGAAGAGCGGGTACGTAGGACCGCACACGTTTTACGCAATGCCCGGCCGCATGTTGGTGGGCACGCTGTCCAACGCGAAGGACAATGGTGGCGCGACCGGCATCGCCGTCTACAACAACAAAGGTGGCTTCGTCGCGAAGTACGACATTCCGACCCAGCTTGGGGATGTGCGGGGCGATGGCTATGGTTACGACATCGCAATCAATCCCAGCAAGAACGTCATGCTGACGTCGAGTTTCACCGGGCGTGAAAACTACATGCGCGATCTTGGAGGCCTCGTCAAGGATGAGGCTGCGATGAAAAAGTTCGGCAACACGATGGTTCTGTGGGATTTGAAAGCGATGCAGCCGCGACAGATCTTCAGCGTGCCCGGCGCTCCGCTCGAGATCCGCTGGTCGCTAAACCCGAGCGACGCGTGGGCCATCACCGCGACCGCGCTCACCTCCAAGCTTTGGCTCGTCAAACAGGACGGCGAGAAGTGGCAGGCCAAGGAAGTCGCAACCATCGGCGACCCAAGCAAGATTCCGCTTCCCGTTGACATTTCGATCACGGCCGATGGCAAAGGGCTGTGGGTCAATACGTTCATGGACGGCATGACCCGCTACTTCGACCTAACCAATCCCGAAGCACCGAAGCAAACCTATGCGAAACAGACCGGTCGCCAGGTCAACATGATCAGCCAGTCGTGGGATGGCAAGCGTGTCTACATTACGTCCAGCCTGCTCGAGAAGTGGGACAAAGGCGGGGCCGACAACGAGCAATTCCTGCGCGCGTTTCATTGGGACGGCAAAGAGTTGACGCAGGCATTCGAAGTCGACTTCGCAAAAGAGCAGCTGGGCCGTGCACACCATATGAAATTCAGCGCTAAAGCTGCCTCGGCGCGCTGAAGCAGTGACGGGTGTCAACATGACCCGTGCGCGCGGTTATGGGTTGCGTACCGCGCTCGGCCGCCTTGTGCTCGGGGGCTTGTCGCTGATACCAAACCTGGCTTGGTCGGCAGCGGACCCTATTCCTGCACTCGCGCCAAAAATGGATTTTGTGCCGACACAGGCCGGCGCCTACCAGCTGCAGCGCATCCAACCAAGCCCCGATGCGGTGCTGCTCAACGCAGCGGCCGGTGTGCGCCGTCTCTCCGCTTACACGCGCGGCAAAGTGACGCTCCTCACCTTTTTCTACACGTATTGCACCGATTCCTGGGGGTGCCCGTTTGCGTATCAAACGATGGCAGGTCTACGCGAGCGCATCAATGCCGACGTAGACATGCGTTCGCGTGTACGTTTTGTCAGTGTCAGTTTCGATCCCAAGCACGACACGCCCGATGCCCTGCGAGTGTATTCAAAAGGTTTGGCGCAACCGCAAGCGCTTGAGTGGCAATTTTTTACTGCCCGCTCGATGGCAGAACTGATGCCGCTCCTCGAGGGCTTCGGTCAGGATGTTCGCGTCGAACTCGACGCTGCAGGCCGACCGACGCGAGCGATCAACCATATGCTCAAGCTGTTCCTAATCGATTCCGACGGCGTCGTACGCGAAATTTATTCGCTTGCATTCGTTCATCCCGAAGTCATGCTCAATGACATCGCGACATTGTTGATGGAGTCGCGCCACTGACGTTGTTAATCACGGGTTGGTGCAAGCGGAATATCGGCGTCGTGCGGTGCCGGCAAGCTCCTTGCTAGCGATGAACATTCAGCGTGCTTGTCTGCGAAAATCATCGTAGTTGAACCGAGGAGATTTGCTATGCGTAGCGAGATACCAACATGGGTGGTAGCTCTGAGTTCGATGGCGATTTTCGGCTGTGCGACGTCGCAGTCACAGCCGGACGGCGGCAAGCCGATGACGTTTTTTGTGACCAGCACCGGGTCCGGTAAAGGGGGCGACCTCGGTGGAATCGACGGTGCCGACCAACACTGCCAGTCGCTGGCGAAGGCTGCTGGCGCGGGCGATCGCAACTGGCGGGCGTATCTCAGCACGCAGGGCACTGCACTGAACGATCCGAAAGTTGTGCACGCGCGCGACCGCATCGGGCCGGGACCTTGGTACAACGCCAAAGGCGTGCTGGTCGCCAAAAGTGTCGATGATCTGCATTCGCCGACCAATAATTTGACGCACCAGACGGCAGTTGACGAGAAGGGCGCGATGGTGAATGGCCGCACTGAGAAGCCAAGCAATCACGATATGTTGACCGGTTCGCGGCCGGATGGAACTGCCTTCCCGGGGGCCCCCTTTTCTGACATGACCTGCGGCAATTGGACTAAAGGCGGAAGCGAGGGATCGGCTATGACGGGGCACCATGATCGTGCTGGCCCTATCGATCATGCATGGGCGATGTCATGGAATTCGGCGCATCCAACGCGCGGCTGCCATCCGGAAGGGCTGCGTAGTTCGGGGGGCGCAGGGCTGTTCTACTGCTTCGCGGCGAAGTAGTTTGCTAGTGCTTTCGCTGGCCCGTACGGCCAGCGAGGCTCGCGATGGTGGCCACCAGTTCCTGGGGCTCGATCGGTTTGGAGATGTGTACCTGATAACCCGCCACCATCGCGCGGGTGCGGTCTTCGGAGCGTGCGAAAGCGGTCAAGGCGACGGCCGGCACGGTTCCCCCCTGTGACGCGGGGAGAGCACGCAACTCGCGGATAAATTGGTAGCCATCTTTGACGGGCATGCCGATGTCACTGATGACGACATCGGCGCCGCGCGCCGCGAGTAGCCGCAGCCCATCATCAGCGGTCGACGCGGTGAATACATCCGCGCGGCACTGAACGAGAACATGCTTGATGAGCTCGCGCGCGTCGGCCTCGTCGTCGATGACGAGAATCGAAACGCCCTCCAGGGGAATATCTTCGCTGTCGAATCCCGCAAGCGTCATCGCTGTCGGGTGCACGCGGCGCTCATCCACACGCACCGGGGCGAGGGGAAGCGCAACGACGAAGGTCGCTCCAGTCCCTTCGCCGGCACTGGTGGCGCGTACGGTGCCGCCATGCAATTCGACGAGCTGCTTGACGATCGACAAGCCAAGGCCGAGGCCGCTGTGCATCCGGGTCGATGATGAATCGGCTTGCCTGAACCGATCGAACACATGCGGTAAAAATTGCGGGTCGATTCCGACACCGGAGTCTCTGACGGTGATCTCGATATGTGAATTGATGCGTTCGATGATGACGTCGACCTTGCCACCCTTCGGCGTAAATTTCACCGCGTTCGACAGCAGGTTCCAGACAATCTGCTGCAGCCGATTCGGATCGCCCGAAACCGGACCCGCGCGCGGATCGATGACCGTACGCAAGGTAATGCCCTTGGCGGCGACCGAAGGTCGCACCGAATCAACGGCGGCATCAACTGCGACCGCGAGATCGACTCTTTGCACGTCAAGGCGCACCTTGCCCGAAACGATTCGGCTCATATCGAGCAGATCTTCGATCAGTTGCGTCTGCGCGCGCGCGTTACGCGCAATGGCTTCAAGCCCGCGCTGCGAATCTTCCTCGCTGGCTTTCTTTGACAGCAATACCTGCGACCATCCAAGGATGGCATTCAGCGGCGTTCGGAGCTCGTGCGACAACGTCGCAAGAAACTCGTCTTTCATGTGGCTCACGCGCTCCGCCTCGGTGCGAGCCCTACGCTCGGATTCGAGCAACCGCTCCCGCTCCTGCGCTGCTTGTTTCAAATCCTCGTACAGGCGCGCGTTGTCGATCGCGACACCCGCCTGCGCAGCTAGCCCTACGACCGTGCGTTCGGTGCGCTCAGTGAAGACGCCGACTTCCGGATGCCCAAAGAAAAGGCCTCCAATTACGCGACCGGTCGGTGACGCTACCGGCACAGCAAGGTAGCTGCGCACTGCCAGGTGGCCGCCGGGCGTGCCGTAGTGCGGGGCCATCTGCCCGTAGCGCGGATCAGCGAGCACATCTGCGGAACGAATGGGGGCATCACCTTTGAAAGTTGGACCGAACAGTGGAGTCGCGCGTGGATGCCCAAACTTGTCGAATGCTTCTCGCGGCGCACCGGCCAGCGTGTAGAGCAGATACGAATCGCCGGTTGCGTCGGTCGTGTTGTAGAAAAAAGCACCGAACTTGGCTCCGGCGAGATCGGTCGCTGCATCGGTCACGGCCTGAACCAGTTTTTTCAGGTCCAGTGTCGAACCCATCGTCATTCCCGTGCGATTTAGCAGCTCGAGTGCTCTCGACTCTTCGCGCAGCGCTTGTTCGGAGCGCCGGCGCTCGGTCACATCACGGAAGCTCCACACCCGTCCGACGCTGCGCTGCTCGGCTTTCTGAATCTGGGAATGCCGCTCGAAGACCCGGCCATCGATAAATTCGAGCACGTCAAAGCTCTCAGCAGGCAGCGTTGCGTAGATTTCGTCGAGCCTCGCGGTGTATGCATCCGGGTTTGCGAGCTGGCCGCGCGCGAATCGCAGCAAACGCTGGTCTCCAGAGGCCAGCATCTCGCGCGGCACGCGCCACATCTGCACGAACCGCTCGTTAAAACTGGTCACGTTGCCCTGCCCATCGACTGCGAGGATGCCATCGGTCGTGGATTCGAGCGTGGCGCGCATCATCGCGAGCGAGTGGGCGAGCTCGCGCGTTTTCAGTTCAAGCGCTTCCTTGGCCTGCAACAACTCCTGCTCGGTGCGCTGGCGGGCGATAAGAATGCTGCTTGCATTGCGCAGGCTTACGGCCCGTAGCAACGTTTCTTCGTCCTCCGGCTGCGCCACTACGCAACCCCGAGGACTTCGGACGCCAACTTTGTTCCGAGGACACGCATCCGAATTTTTTCGAACGCCTTGTCGCGTGTTGTCGATGTGTCATCGCAAAACGGCGAGAACCCGCAGTCATCCGTCGTTCCCAGCTGCTCAACGGGTACGTAGTTCGCCGCTTCGACGATTCGATCGCGGACCTCTTCCGGTGTTTCGACACGTGGATCTATCGGCGCCACAACGCCGACGAAGACGCGATGTTCAGGTTTGATGTGCGTCCGAATAATGCTCAGCACGCGCTTGCGATCGGCTTCACCGGCGAGCGCGACGTAAAAATTGCCTGCCTTCAGCTGAAACAAGCTGGGTAGCAGGTCTGCGTAATCCACGTCTGCGCTATGCGTCGAATCACGGTCGCCGCCCGGGCACGTGTGTATGCCGATGCGCTGCTGCTCGTCCGCGGAGAAGCGCGACAGCGCCAGATTGTTCAGATCGATGAAGCTGTTGAGCAGATGGCCGGTCGGATCGATCTTGACCGCCAGGCGCCCTTCGGTGAAATCAACCTGGACTTTGTGCGCGCCTTTTTTCAGGCAATTGCGAATTTCTATTTCGTGCTCGTCCAACAGATCGTTGATGAATTGCTCGCGCGGATAGCCAGCGATCTCCTCGGCGGGATACAGCAGACTCAACGCAGATGGCGAGATCACCGCCTGTTTGACGGGCACTCGGGCATAACGCAACGCCACCTCGAGATACGAATCGGCCGCTCGTTTGTACCGGAAAGGGCCCGCAGTGAGCCTCGGCATCCTGCGCGTGTGGCCTGCTGCGAACGGGATTTTGAATCCGTCGGGGGCCGTGTTCGAAAGCCCATGGACGCAATAGGTCCAGAAGTTGTGATACTTCCTTTGTTCGCCATCGGTTATGACTGGCGAGCCGGTCGCCTCGAAACGCTCGATGGTGTCGCGGGTCGCTTCCTCATACAGGGTATCGAGTGCCGGGTCCGCGCCGTCGAGCCGAGTGGCCGCCTCGACGAGTGGAAGCGGTCTGGGAATGCTGCCGATGGGCTCGGTTGGAAGCGGCATCCGTGTGGGTGGTCTTTAATTTCGACAATATAGGTGATCTGTACAGGATGAGCATTTCGCCGGCGCGTTTTTGCGCAACCTGCGAGAATTTTCCCGCCGTCCACGCATCAGCGCTTCATGCGAGTCGCCATCTGGCCCAATGCGATTGCAAGCGCCGCCCCGCCGAGCACCTTGACGATCTCTGGATGCTGCGCGTAGTAGGCGCCAACTTTGTCGAGAACGCTTGGGTCCTGCTTTTCAGCGGCAACGGCGATCTCCTGCACCTGCTGGGGCGTCAGCTGCTCCGCATCCGCCGGCTTTAGATCTGGCTGCACCGCACCGCGCGGGCCTTGGGCGTTTTGCAACAGCCGGCCCAGCGATCCGCCGGCAATGGTCGAAAGAACAGCGGGCCCGATCGCACCGATCAACTGGTTCAACAAACCCGCACGCTGCTGCGAGTTCGATCCGCCAAGCAAGCTTCCGATCATGTTCCCGAACGACGGCGTCTT
>JACCYC010000048.1 GCA_013696665.1 Burkholderiaceae bacterium
AGCAGCGAGAACGCCGGCATCATCCACGGGCCAAAGCGCTTCTTGACGATCTTGCCGGTGACCGCGTCGGGCTTCGACACGATTGGCGGGGCCATGTAAAAGTTGAGCTTGTAGGGTTTGCCGTCGACACCGTCAAACTGCGCTGCGATCTTCGCGCGAAACGCGGGATCGGAATGCAGCCGCGCAACTTCGTATTCGTCCTTGTACGCGAGCAGCTTGAAATAAAAGCGCGCCACTGCCTCGGTGACGCGCGTTGACTGCAGTCGATCAGATTCGACCTTGCGCGCGCGTTCGACCAGATCGGCGTACCGCTTTGCATACGCCGGGTTCTGATACGCCGTCAGAAAATCGATGCGCTTTGCGACGACCTCGTCCAGCGTGCCGGCGACGCGCTTCATTTCAACGACATTGTCAGGAAACGCGATGCGCTTGACCATCTCGAGGTCGTGCGCAGCAGCTCGGCCCCATTCAAACGCCTTCTTGTTTGCATCGACCATCACCGCGTTGATTTCAATTGCACGCTGTAATGTCTCGTACGCTAGCGGGATCCATCCTTTTTGCCATGCGTAACCCAGCATCAGTGGGTTGGTATAGATCGCATCGGCCATTAGAGTCGTTGCCAAAGCGCTTGCGTCGATCAGCGCGCACTCGGCATCGCCCGCGGCGTCACGGATCTGCATTGCCAGATTCGGGCTGCCAAACTGCCAGTTGGGGTTGCGTACGAACTCTGCGGTCGGCGATTCGGCGGTGTTAACCACTGTCTTGGTGAAACCGGCCTTGATTTTCGACAGGGCTTCATTGCTCGCGGTGACGATCAAGTCACATCCAATCACGACATCAGCCTCGCCCATCGCGATCCGCGTCGCGTACAGGTCCTCCGGTGTCGGTGCAATTTGCACGTGCGAAAAAACAGCTCCGCCTTTTTGGGCGAGCCCCGCCATGTCGAGCACCGACAAACCCTTGCCTTCCAGATGGGCGGCCATGCCGAGAAGTTGCCCAATTGTCACGACGCCGGTACCGCCCACGCCAGTGATGACGATTCCGTAAGCACCCTGCGCGGGCACACGTGGCAAGGTCGGCTGCGGAAGCGCTGGAATGGCTCCGGCCGCGGTTGACTTGCCCTTTTTCAGTTGCCCACCCTCGACAGTGACAAAGCTTGGGCAAAACCCGTTCAGACACGAGTAGTCCTTGTTGCAGCTCGATTGATTGATCTTGCGCTTACGCCCGAACTCGGTTTCCAGAGGTTCGACCGACAGACAATTCGACTTCAAATTGCAATCGCCGCAGCCTTCACACACCAGCTCGTTGATGACGACGCGTCGTGCCGGATCGGGGAAATGCGTTTTTTCTGCGGTGTTCTTCTTGCGCCGGCGGCGCTTTTCCGATGCACACGTCTGGTCGTAGATCATCACCGACACGCCAGTGTGCTCGCGCAGCTCAAGTTGAATGCGATCGAGCTCGTCGCGATGGTGCACGGTGACGCCTTCGGCGAATCCCGCTTCCTGCGGATATTTGTCCGGCTCGTCGGTGACGATGACGATCTTGGCCACGCCCTCGGCTGCCATCTGCTGCGTGATCATCGGCACCGACAGGGGTCCGTCATGCGGTTGCCCACCGGTCATCGCGACCGCATCGTTGAACAAAATTTTGTACGTGATCGAAACGCCGGCCGCGACCGCAGCGCGCACCGCGAGCGAACCCGAGTGGTAGTAGGTGCCGTCGCCCAGATTCGCGAAGATGTGTTTCGTGTGAGTGAACGGCGCCTGCCCGATCCAGGGCACGCCTTCGCCGCCCATCTGCGTGTAGGTGCTGGTGTTGCGGTCCATCCAGATCGCCATGTAATGGCAGCCGATGCCGGCCATCGCGCGCGAGCCTTCGGGCACGACGGTCGACGTGTTGTGCGGGCAGCCCGAGCAGTAATACGGCGTGCGTTCGGCGACGACTCTTGGCTTCGCGAGCGCCTTCTCTTTGGCGTCGATCACGGCGAGACGCATCTGCATGCGGGCGCGGATCTCGGCCGGCAATTCGAGCTTGCCGATCCGTTGTGCAATCGCCTTGGCGACGATCGCTGGTGAGAATTCGTAGTGCGCCGGCAAAATCCAGTTGCCTTGCGGCACGGCCCATTCGCCGCCGTCTTTTTCGTCGAACTTGCCGATCACGCGCGGGATGCGCTTGCCGGTGCCGATCCACGAAAACAGTTCTTCCTT
>JACCYC010000063.1 GCA_013696665.1 Burkholderiaceae bacterium
GCGGCACGACGCTATAAGCAGTTGATGGAAAAAGGATTTCCGGCTACTATCGATGCCCTTTCGCAATATCAAGTCGAGTGTGAGATTCGGACTCGAGATGAGCGTGATTCGCAGCGGGAGACGGCACCGCTCAAACCGGCAAATGACGCGTATCTGATTGATTCGTCCGAGCTTGGTCCGGACGAAGTCGTAGCCCTGGTTTTGGACTGGTCGCGAGATCTATTGAAACAAAGCAGTTGAATAAACGGGCAGCGGGGCATCCCGCTGTAATGACTAACACCGCTTCTGGCGCAACGCCGAAGCGAGAGATGTTTTAACCAGAGGTTCTACAAATCCGGCATGGCATCCTTACAAGCTCAAAGCAGTAAAAGCGGAAATTTCATCAATCGCCAAGGCAGCGAAACGTTCGACGCCGAATCGTTTGCAGCGCTCTTCGAAGAGAGCCTGAATCGTCAGGAAATGAAGCAGGGCGAGGTGATCACCGCCGAGGTGATCAGAGTCGATTACAACTTTGTCGTCGTCAATGCGGGCCTCAAATCCGAGGCGTATATCCCGCTCGAAGAATTTAAGAGCGATAACGGTGAACTCGACGTAAAGCCGGGAGATTTCGTTTCAGTTGCAATCGAGTCGCTCGAGAACGGATACGGCGACACGATCTTGTCGCGTGACAAGGCCAAGCGCTTGTCGGCATGGATGAATCTCGAAAAAGCGCTCGAGTCGGCGGAGCTGGTAGCCGGCACGATCACCGGCAAGGTCAAGGGTGGCTTGACCGTGATGATCAACGGTATCCGCGCCTTCTTACCGGGTTCGCTGGTGGACACACGGCCTGTTAAGGACACCACCCCGTTCGAGGGCAAGACGCTTGACTTCAAGGTCATCAAACTCGATCGCAAGCGCAACAACGTTGTTGTATCGCGCCGCGCGGTGGTCGAAGCCAGCATGGGCGAAGAGCGCGCCAAGCTACTGGGCAACCTGAAAGAGGGTGCGATCGTTCAGGGGACTGTCAAGAACATCACCGACTATGGCGCTTTCGTCGACCTCGGCGGTATCGACGGTCTGTTGCACATTACGGATCTCGCATGGCGCCGCGTGCGTCACCCGAGCGAGGTGGTGCAAGTCGGCCAGGAAATCACCGCCAAGGTGTTGAAGTTCGACCAGGAAAAAAATCGCGTCTCGCTCGGCGTCAAGCAACTGGGCGAGGATCCGTGGGTCGGTCTCGCACGCCGCTATCCGCAGGGCACACGCTTGTTCGGCAAGATCACCAACATCACTGACTACGGTGCTTTTGTCGAAATCGAAGCGGGTATCGAAGGATTGGTGCACGTGTCCGAAATGGACTGGACCAACAAGAACGTGGATCCGAAGAAAGTTGTCAATTTAGGTGACGAAGTCGAAGTGATGGTGCTCGAGATCGACGAGGATCGGCGCCGCATTTCGCTGGGTATGAAGCAGTGCAAGCCGAACCCGTGGGATGACTTCGCGCAGCAGCATAAAAAGGGCGATAAGGTGGGTGGAGCCATCAAGTCGATTACCGACTTCGGTGTATTCATTGGTCTGCCGGGCGGCATCGACGGCCTGGTGCATCTCTCCGATCTCTCGTGGTCGGAACCTGGCGAAGAAGCGGTGCGTCGCTACAAGAAGGGCGACGAGATCGAGGCCATGGTGCTTGCAATCGACACCGAGCGCGAGCGTATTTCGCTGGGCGTCAAGCAGATGTCAGGCGACCCATTCACCAACTTCGCTGCCGGAAACGACAAGGGTTCAATGGTCGATGGCACGGTGAAATCGGTCGATGCGAAGGGCGCCGTGATCGATCTCGGTAGCGACGTCGAGGGTTTCCTGCGCGCCTCTGAAATTGCGGCGGACCGTGTCGAGGATGCTCGCAATCATTTGAAGGAAGGCGAGGCGGTGCACGCAATGATTATCAATATCGATCGTAAGAATCGAATCATCAACCTGTCGGTGAAGGCAAAAGACAGCGCGGACACCACCGCGACCATGGAGCGGATGCAATCTGAAGCACAAACCGGAACCACCAATCTCGGGGCGTTGCTGAAGGCGAAGCTGGACAACAAATAGTCAGGGGCGCCGGTGCTTTTACTCGGCTACTGATGTCATGAAGACCATGACTAAATCCGAGTTGATTGCGCGGTTGGCCGAGCGCAATCCCCGTTTGGTAGCTCGCGACGCAGACGAAGCTGTCGCAACGATGCTCGACGCGATGACCGAAGCCCTGGCAACCGGGCAACGCATCGAGATTCGCGGCTTCGGCAGCTTCGCTTTGAGTTACCGGCCGCCGCGCGTTGGCCGCAATCCTAAGTCGGGTGACCGCGTGCAGGTTCCTGCCAAGCACGTTCCTCACTTCAAGGCGGGCAAGGAATTGCGTGAGCGCGTGGACGGACACGACTCCGCTGCTCCGCCGAAAGGTGGACAGGGCGATGATGCGGACACGTAAATACACTACGCAAGAAAAAGCCGCGGCAGGATCGCGGCTTTTTTTTGCATGCATTCTCTACAATCAACACTTGGCAACGTTCGAGGGCTCGTACTGATGAAGCTGCTCGCGTGGATACTCAAATTGGGCTTCTTTCTGTTGGTGTTGTGGTTTGCACTCAAGAACACGACGCCGGTTCCGGTTCGTTTCAGCGCGGATATCGTGTGGGAGCACGTGCCGCTGATCGTCGTCATGCTGGTATGTGTCGCCATTGGCGCCTTGCTTGGTGCACTTGCTCTTTCACTGCCGATCTACAAGATGCGTCGCGAGGTGACACAGTTTCGACGCGCAGCCACGCAGCCGTCGATGGCAGAGTCGTCAGACGAGCGTGTCGCCCGCGCGGCGCGCCAGTCAGGAGCGGTGGCCGAATTTGAAACAGGCGATCGCATTTGACAGCGTCAGCGCGAGGGCAGACGCGTAAATGGAGATCGAGCTGTGGTTCTTGTTGGCACTGCCGTTGCTCTTCGCGGTGGGCTGGCTGGCGCGGGGCTTCGAATCGAAGGTGCGTGAAACCGACAACGCCGCGTTGCCGCGCTCATATCTTCGAGGTCTCAACCTTTTACTTAACGACCAGCACGATAAGGCTATCGATGCGTTTATCGAAGTCGTCAAACTCGATCCCGAAACCATTGAACTGCATCAGGCGCTCGGCAACCTGTTTCGCCGACGTGGAGAGTTCGATCGGGCGGTTCGCATTCACACGCACCTTCTGAACCGCGCGGATCTCCCCGCCCGGCAGCGCCTGCTGGCGCTCAATGAGCTCGGGCAGGACTATCTGAAAGCGGGTTTGCTGGATCGAGCCGAAGATGCTTTCGTCCAACTGCTGGAGGATCGCAATCATCGCTTCGACGCGCTGCGCGC
>JACCYC010000069.1 GCA_013696665.1 Burkholderiaceae bacterium
GTGGCGGTGAACGCCTGCGGTGGCGTGGCACATGTTGCGGCTGCCACTTGAACGCCGGCCGAGGGCGCGGTACTTCCGGTGTCACCGCCGCCGCAACCAGCGAGCGCTCCCACGATTGCGAGAAGCGGCATCGCGATCCGTGCGTTAAGACGACTGTCCTTCATTTGTTCTCTCCCTATGGGAATTGCAGGCTGACCGGGAGCAGACTGTGCCTGCGTTAGGAGAAAAAATAACTCGTGGAGAAGGATGAGCGATGCGTACCCTTTGGTTTTGCAGGGGTCTCGCAGACCCGCATGTTTGCTGGGTTTACGCGGCCAGCTAATACATTTGGATTAGCGCAAAATCAGCTCAGACACATGGTCCGAAGTGTTCCTTTTAGAGCACCAAAAAGCCTCAATTTTTGGCTTTGATCTTCAGCGGCGTCGGCCGTTAGGTACCTGCGCGCGACGAGGAGTCGCGGGCCTCAGGGATATGCACTAGATCCAGCCTTTCACATCGCACGCGATCAAGCAGCGGCAAGTCTGGCGTTGGGCCTTCGCAACAACCAAATCACAATCGACAGATTAACTAAGTTCCAAAGCAGCCCATTGATAAACGCCGCACGGTATGAGCCGGTGAGATCGAATACCGCACCCGACATCCATCCGCCAAGCGCCATTCCGAACAGCGTCGCCATCACCACCAGACCGACCCGGGCGCCGGCTTCACTGGGTGGAAAGTTTTCACGGACGATGATTGCGTAACTCGGCACGATGCCGCCTTGGAAGAGCCCAAACAGCGCCGACACAACGAATAGCGAGAGCAGACCGTCGAAGGGGATATAGAGCATCAAGGCCAGGCCCTGCAGTACTGAGCCAAGTAGCAAGGTACGCAAACCGCCAATTCGATCGGCAATGAACCCTGAAGCAAGGCGGCTGATGATTCCCATGCCGAGCATCAGCGACAGCATCTGCGCTCCCACCGCTGGGCCGAAACCAAGATCAGCGCAATAGGCAACCAGGTGCACTTGCGGCATCGACATCGCGACGCAACACGCGACGCCGGCGACCATCAGCAGCGTTTGCAATGCCACTGGAGAGATTTGAAGCGGTACCGGCCGGTGCACCGTGGCCCCTAGTGCGCTGGGCAAGCTGCCACGCGGCGGGCGGCGTCGCATTGCGTAGGTCAGCGGAAGCATTGTCACAAGGCAAATCGCGCCAATGCACAGATGCGCCGTACGCCAGCCGTACGTTTCGATTAACTGTTGAACGATCGGCGGCCATAGTGCACCCGCCAGATAGTTGCCGGACGCGACGATTGATACCGCAACACCGCGCCGCCGCTCGAACCAATGCGATATATCGGCCAGCAACGGACCGAAACTTGCCGAACTCCCCAGCATGCCAATCAGTAAACCTTGCGCAACTGCATACATTGCAAGGCTTGACGACATGCTGGCCACCGCGTATCCGAACGCGAGCATGAAGGTCGCGCCCACCAGCGGGACGCGAACGCCGTAGCGATCGGACAGGCGGCCCATCATGATTCCGCCGAGGCCAAACCCAAGCATCGTCAGCGTGTACGGAAACGACGCTGCCGCTCTGGAGACCCCGAACTCTGCCTGTACTGCCGGCAACGCAACCACCACGGACCACATTCCGACCCCACCGAGTGTGCTCAGTGCGAGCGCAGCCAAGAGTCGCCACCATGCGATGCGTGAGTCGATCAGATCAGTCGCAGATTGCATCGGCCTTTGAGGATTGCGGAGTTATGCTTACGTGAAATCAGCAACGGAAGATAGGAAAATGGCCATTTCAATGTATAGCGCGTCGGTACCCGTGTTCACGCAAATGCTGGGAAGCTTGAGCGCGCTTATGAAGAAAGCCGAAGCGCACGCTGAGCAGCACAAAATTGAGGCAGACGCGCTGTTGGGCGCGCGTTTGTTTCCCAACATGTTTCCGCTACGGCGTCAGGTACAGATTGCATGCGACTTTGCGCGCGGTGTTTCGGCGCGCCTCGCCGGTGTCGAAGTTCCAAAATCGCCGGATACCGAACAATCATTTGGAGAAGTGCAGGAATTGATCACAAAGACGCTCAGCTTTGTCGGAAGTTTGTCGCAATCGCAGTTCGATAACAGTGATTCGCGCGAGATCGTCACGCGCCCCGGCACTCCGAAGGAACGACGCTTTACGGGACAGGCGTATTTGCTGACCTACGGCCTACCGCAGTTTTTCTTCCACATCACGACTGCCTATGCACTGCTGCGTCACAACGGCGTCGAGCTCGGCAAGGGTGACTACATGGGAACTTATTAGCCAACTGCCGTGGCCGAGGCTATTTGGAAAGGCCCATCCGTTTGGCGCCATCAGTATAAATTTTCACGCGCTCTTTCATGAAGCCATCCATCTGATCGATCCCAACATTAACCAGTTCGAAGCCGCTTTTGGCCGCAAGATCTTTCATCTCAGGATCATTGTTTAACGCGGCCCACAGATCGGACATTCGTTTTCGCTGCTCGGGCGTCGACGACTTTGGCATGCCAATGCCCCGGTAGGCGCCGTCGATCCAATCGACCCCTAGTTCCTTGAACGTCGGAACATCCGGCAGCAGTGGATGACGCTTTTCCATCGCGACGGCAAGTGCGCGCACCTTTCCCTTGTTGTTGACGGCAAACGGGGTGTAGGCCATCGCGCCATCCACGTGCCCTGCGTAGACCGACGTCGTCATGTCACCCGTCCCCTTATAGGGAATGTAAGTGGTCTTAACGCCAAAGGAGGCATTGAGGCGCTCATGCGCTGCATGATTGGCCGAGTTGAGCCCCGAGCCTCCGAGACTCAGCTTCAATGGATTTTCCTTTGCGAACTTGACGAAGTCCGCAAATGATTTGATCGGACTTTCGGCGCGTACTACCAGCGCGTCGGGCGTGTAGTGAAACCAGAAGACCGGCATAACGTCTTCGGTCTTGTACTGCACCTGGCCCTCAAGCGGCTGGAACACAATGTGCGGCAAGTTGATGCCAACAACATTGACCCCGTCGGCCGGCAGCTGATTCATCTGCGCCCACATCAGGCCGCCACCCGCCCCCGCTTTGTACTGAATGATCGTTTCGATCGCGGGGCATTTCTTCTTCAGCACCACCTGCTGATGGCGCGCCGAGAGATCGGATTCCCCGCCGGGCGGAAAGGCCTGCCAGTAAAGCACGTTCCGTTCTGGGCAGGGCTGCGCCATCGCGACCGGCGCCAGTACAAGACACAAAATTGCGGTCAGATGTCTCATTGAGAGTCTCCTCATTTATTAGCTTGCTCTGTTGCAAGCAAGCTTAGGCTGCGCAGCGTCGCCTAGCATAAAGAACGGCACGTATGCACGTGCCGTGGCTTGATCATAGAACAACGATGTTTTAGTTGGCGAACTTCGCCTTGGCATCGGCAACGCATTTGTCTTTCGCGGCGCCGGTCAAGGGATCACATTTTTCGCGCGCAACTTTATAGTCCACATCGCGTTTTGTGTCCTTTGCATCAGCTTTTGCGACGCTTGTTTGGCGCGCCGCCTTGGCGTCGGCCTTGGCTTTCGTTTCCGCGGCCTTGGCAGCCTTTACGCAGACGTCCTTGTCGTTACCTGTTTTCGCAGCGCACTGCTCCTTAGCCACCATGTACGTCGCCTCAGCGTTCGCGATTACGGCTTTCTCTCGAGCCTTGGGCGTATTTTCGTAATCGGCGTCAGCCCGCGCCCTTGCGCGCCGCTCGGCCGCTTTCGCCTCTGCTGCGCACAAGTTCTTGGGTTGTCCCGACAGCGCGCCGCACTTGCCCTTGGCAGCCTTGTACTCCGTAGCGATGCGATCTTTCCCGGCACGATATTCTTCCTTCGTGATCGCAAATGCGGAACCCGCAATCACGGCCGCTGTAGCGAGCGCGGAAATCTGCGCGCAAATTCTTAAGCTTGTTCTATTCATGGATTCCTCTCTCGTTGTTACTCATGTGACCGATACGGTCCGAAGCCGCGTTGGAGGCGACCGGGACCGTAGCGTAACGCGGGGTCAGGGAATTCGTTTACAAACCATGATTGCTGTGTACGTACCCCGGCAGTGCAGGCAAAAAAGTCCGAGAACTACTCTAATGCGAGTTCAGCCTCTGCCATCGGCGCGGCGGCCATGTCGCGCGGGACGCGAAAGTCGTTTCTCGCGCGCCCGCGCATTTGATCGGGCGCGCTTGGAAAGCCGCTGCGATCGCTGTAATCGACCCATGAACGGGCGCGACGATCATCGCGCTCCGCCATCGCCTGAGCCATCGTCACGTCTAGCGCCGTGACTCCGGCAACGGCCGCCATGCCGATCCCAATGTTGAGCCTGTTACCGGGCCTCGAGTGCGCTGCCAGCGTTGCAAGATATATAGCGTCGCCGGCGACCCGGCCCCAAAGCCACGGGGTCTGGCGCTTCGCGCTAAGAATTCCAATGCCGGTGGCTATTTCGCGTAGACCGTGCATAAACAGCAAGCCGGCACGGCCCCGCACTCCCAGCGCCCGGGCGAGCACTTTGGGCATCAGTATTTCTGCAGCACCCAAGCCAATACTGAACCAGCCCAGGCCACGCGCCGTTACATCGTTAATTGGACGCGCGCGTCGGCTGCGTCCGTCGTGTTGATTCAATCGATCATTCATTGCATCACCTGTTGATGTTGAGTGCGCGCGCCGTTGAAACCGGGTTTCATCACGACCTTGATGCAGCCGTCCCGCTTTTCGCGAAAAGTTTTATACATCGATGGGCCGTCTTCAAGATCCACCGTATGTGTAATGACAAACGAGGGATCAATCTGGCCTTGCTCGATTCGACGCAGCAAATCATCGGTCCAGCGGTTGACATGAGTCTGCCCGGTACGCAAGGTCAACCCCTTATTCATCAGTGCGCCCATCGGAATCTTGTCGACAATCCCACCGTAGACGCCGGGCACCGACAATGTGCCGGCAGGCCGGCACACGTAGATCATCTCGCGCAGCGCGTGCGGACGATCCGTCTCGATCATCACGGCTTGTTTAACGCGGTCAATTGCAGAGTCTATCGAGCGCAACGAATGCGCTTCCATACCGACGGCGTCAATGCATTTTTCTGGGCCTTTGCCCTGCGTCAAGTCGTTCAGGCGCTCTAGAACGCTTTCTTCGTCGTAATTAATAGTTATCGCACCGCCCGCGGCCGCCATACTCAAACGATCGGGCTGGTTGTCAATGGCGACGATTTGCTGGGCTCCCAGCAACAGGGCGCTGCGAATCGCGAACTGGCCAACGGGCCCTGCACCCCACACCGCCACCGTGTCCGTTGGCTGAATATCGCATTGAACGGCAGCCTGCCATCCAGTGGGGAAAATATCGCCAAGAAACAAAACTTGCTCGTCGCTCAGTCCATCTGGAATCAGCACTGGACCGACGTCGGCGTAAGGCACTCGAATGTATTCAGCCTGCCCACCGGCGTAACCACCGGTCAAATGCGTGTAACCAAACAAGCCCGCGGTGGAATGGCCGAAAGCCATATCGCCAATTTTCTTCTTCCGGTTCGTGCGCTCGCACACCGAGAAATTGCCACGGCGGCACTGCTCGCACTCAC
Source organism: Burkholderiaceae bacterium (assembly GCA_013696665.1). Classification (GTDB taxonomy): domain Bacteria; phylum Pseudomonadota; class Gammaproteobacteria; order Burkholderiales; family Burkholderiaceae_F; genus JACCZX01. The sequence goes on from JACCYC010000069.1 coordinate 5,570, forward strand.
CGCAGATGATGGTAAACGGGACAACCACGCGATCACCGACCTTCAGCTTCTTGTTGGCCGATCCCACCTCGACCACTTCGCCCATGAATTCGTGGCCGATGATGTCTCCGCTCATCATTCCAGGGACAAAGCCGTTAAACAGATGCAGGTCCGATCCGCAAATTGCACACGAAGTCATTTTGATAATGGCATCGCGCGGATCTTCAATGCCCGGATCGGGCACCGTGTCGTAGCGAATATCGTGTTTGCCGTGCCAACACAGCGCCTTCATGCTCATCTCCTCAGAGAATTACCAAGGCAAACAGCGCAGCAAGACAGAGGCCTGTAGACGCAGCGGCGGTCAGTGCAGCGCAGGCTGGACAGGATTCGGCAAATTGAAGGTACACAGAGTTGTCCGATCTCCTGCGCTTGTATCGAGCAACCGCGGTAAGCTTCGCGGCCCAACCACGTTTCTGGGAGAGTTCCCTGGCTAAGCCCAACTACTCGTTTGAAAAGCGTCAGCGAGAACTGGCACGCAAGAAAAAGCAGGATGAAAAGCGCCAGCGCAAGGTGCGCGCGCCCGATGAACCACAGCCCGTCGACCAGCAGGTCCAGCCTGCTCCGCCCGTAACTGACTCTGCCGGCTAGTTCGCGCACACTTGCCGCGGCTTCGGTGAAAACCTCGAATTAGACGGCACTCCACCCCTTGGTGGAGAGGCCGTGTTTCACTTCTTCTTGCTCGACCGGACCATTACGTAAACACGTTATGTTTGCGGCATGTATCACGGCGAACGATTCAACAGTCTTACTCATCTGGCCGCGACCGCGCTTGCCATCGCGGGCTCCACGGTTTTGATTGATCGCGCGAGCGAACAAGGCGATCCTTGGAAAATTCTTGCGTTCAGTACTTTTGGACTGGGTCTGGTGCTGCTCTATGCCGCTTCGACGCTGTATCACTCGTTCCGTGGGCCCACCAAAGCGTTGCTGCGCAAGCTTGATCACGCTGCGATCTATCTGCTGATCACCGCCACCTACGCGCCTTTTCTGCTTGTAAGTCTGCGCGGACCTTTTGGCTGGACGCTGTTTGCAATCATCTGGTTAATGGCGCTTTACGGAATCTGGCAGGCGTGTCGGCGCAACGATGGGAGCGACCCGTCACCGACGCCGTATCTGGCGATGGGATGGCTGGGCGTCACTGCGTTCGTGCCGCTGGCCGACAAACTCGGACTCGCAGGGCTGAGCTGGTTGGCGGCTGGCGGCCTTTTGTACACCGCTGGCGTTCTCTTTTATGTGAACGACCGCCGCTGGCGGCATGCGCACGGTATCTGGCATCTGTTCGTGATGGGCGGCAGCGCGAGCCACTTCGTTGCCGTTCTGTATTTCGTCAACTGAATTGCGTCACTCGCCCACTTTGCGGCGCCCTTCCTTGATCTGACCGCGCCGCACTTTCCCCTCTACCCGCTTTTTCTTGGAAGATAGCGTTGGTCTTGTCGGCCGCCTCGTACGCAGCACAGCTGCGGCCGCCGCCACGATCGCTTCGAGGCGATCGATTGCATCGGACCGGTTCTTCTCGAGGCTGCGGTACGTCTGGGCCTTGATCACCACCACACCGTCGTCATTGATCCGCTGATCGCGCCTGGCGAGAAGCCGCTCCTTTATTGTGTCGGGCAGCGAAGATGCACGGATATTGAATCGTAGATGCACGGCATTCGAAACCTTGTTCACGTTCTGCCCGCCGGCGCCTTGCGCGCGGATAGCAATGAGTTCAATCTCGTCCGTCTGCAGCTCGTAAGCAATCGAAGGGGTGCCCATTCGGCTACATTGTGACCGCGACTAAGAGGCCGTCAACGATGGGGGCTTTCTAAGTGCAAGCCAACTAACCGCGCTGGCGGCGAATTCCGCGTCTGTGTTGCGCCTTTAATTACGGCTAAAAATGAGGTCGACGATCGAAAGGGATCATGCGTTATGAACCTCTTCGATTGTATTTTGCCGGAGTGTCAAATGCTTACAAAGGTAGCGGTCTTTATTCTTTTCGGTGGTTTAGCCATGAGTCACATTGACGACGCGCATTCAAACCCATCCGGGCTTCAAGATCTCATTAATTCCGTGCGCGCTGACGCCTCTCGCCTGAGCGGATTAGAAGAAAAGGTTTTGCGTGTGGCGATCGCCGAAGCAGTGACATGGAACGATGGATCGATGGGCTGCGGGGGTACCGGACAGTCATACACGCAGGCATTGGTACCGGGCTACCGGATTCGGATTGAAGGCGGCGGCAAGACCTTCGAATACCACGCCAACGAACGCGGATCGTGGAAGCTTTGTCCGACAGGTCTAGTGCCGGAAGCCGGCGGCCCCGTCCGCAAATAAGTCCCGCAAACGCGCTTTTTGCGAAAAAAAACCCCGCCGATCGCTCAGCGGGGCTTTGTCTAACTTTGGCGCCTTAAAGCCGTGCGATCGTGATGACGCCCGGTACGACGATCCGCTCGAAGTGCGCCGGATTGATGTCCTGGCCCAGCGCCTTTTTAACAGTCACACTTACCCGGTACTGCCCGTTTGGTACAGGACGGAAACGATTCGGTCCGCGATCCTGGTAGACCGTGCCGTCCCAGGTGAACAAGAAGAACCCGGTCGGGGTAGCGTTGCGAGCAACCCAGTCATCATGGCTAATGTTGCCGACGAACTGGCCAGTGACCGCATTGAACGCTTCGAGCTCCACGAATTCGACTTGGTGGTCCAGATGCAATGCAACGTACGCGATGTCATCTGGCGCCATCGTGAAGGTCCCACCTGCCGGTAGTAATAAAACGGATCCATCATCATTCACTCTAGCGATCTGTGGCAACCCCGCTGGGGTGGGCGTGACGGCTTGGATCGATTGGTAGTCACCCTTGAATCCTGCGTACGGCACACGCATTGCGGAGCCGCCGTCGCGGGGCGTGAATACCAAGTACCCGGTGTAGATGCTTTTGTCGGGTAGGTCTGCGTGCGGCGTGATGGTGACGCCGACTTTTGCCGAGCCGCGCTTTGGAACAGTGATCGAAGTCGCGGTGAAGAGCACCGACGCGGGCGCGTTAAAGACTTGCAACCCCTGCTGCACAAACGTATTAGGCCCCGTCGCTAACGCGGGAACATGCGTGATGTCGTATGTGACGGGTCCACGGCCATCGTTATCAATTTTCAGCGTCTGAGTGAACGGTCCACCCTCGCTTTCGCCCAAAGCCAGCTCGCTTGGTTCAACGCTGGTCATGGCGTTAATCGAGGCCGGAATGTTCACCATCCCCGCGCCTTGACGATGGACATGATCCAGGAAACCGAGCGCCGGATTCCCCGACCACAGAGCGGGCACAGCCCAGTTCTGCAGCAACCCCTTCATGTCTCTCGCTTTGGTCCGCGGTTTAGCCTGAAGTACCAACGCCGCGGCACCGGCAACGTGTGGCGACGACATCGATGTGCCAGATATCGTGGCGTAGCGGCCAAGCTCGAGCGGATACGTCGAGAAGATGAATCCGCCCGGGGCACCGATATTTGGCTTGATGCTGAGGTCCGCCGCAAGGCCGAACGAACTAAATCCCGAGATTAAGCCGCCAGTGGCGAGCGGGCTGGAGGCGAATTGATCAGTCCACACCAGCTTCGCTCCGCCCGCAGCAATCCTGGCGTCGAGCGTCACGCCCTGCGCCGCGGTAATCGCGACCACAGGAATTGTGATCGGCGGCGTACCGGCAACCGTAGGATTGAGCGGGCCGGCCACGTTGTTGTAGAGCACGACGGCGGCTGCGCCTGCTTGTTGCGCATTCATCGACTTCTGATAAAACGAGCACGTACCGCGTCGGATCAGCACAGCAGACCCCATTAGGCTTCCGGCTGGCAGCGGGGCGCAAGCATCGTCTACCGTCGTCGGCGTACCGGTCTTGGTCACCGGCAGTTCGCCGCTTTTGGGAGCCGCGGGAGCGCCAGTGGCCTGGTTATAGCCGTATAGCGTGTTATCTACTTTGAATGCGAACTGCGTGATCTGACTGTTATCGAACGACGCAACACCAATCACCAACTCGCCAACTCCGGGCGCGCCGGCGGCATAAAGCCCGTCGGCCGGGTTTCCACCGGGGCCGTTGTTGCCGATCGAGGCGACGACGACGATCCCTTTCTTGACCAGCCGACTTGCTGCCACGGCCGTTGGATACTGCGGCCACTGCCGCGCAGCGCCGATACTCATGTTGATGACATCCATGCGGTCGACGTACGCGCGCTCCATCGCATCGAGCATGATGTCGGACGTGGTCGAGCCCTCGCATCCGAACACGCGATACGCGCCGAAAGTGACGCCGGGTGCAACACCTGTAACGGTGCCGCGTGCACCGACGATGCCGGCTACGTGCGTGCCATGGCCGTTACAGTCGTCAGGGTTGGCGTCAGGCACGGGGACTGGGTTGGAATCGGCGTTGAAATCGTCGCCCACGAAGTCATAACCGTGAACGATGCGGGCCGTCGGAAATGGCGTGCCGCCAGGGGTCCCGCTGCCGCCCAGGTCCGGATGGTCGATGTCAATGCCAGTGTCGATAACACCGACCTTGACGCCGTTCCCGGTGTACCCGCTTTGCTGTGCGATTTTGGCGCCGGTCATCTGAATCGCATTTATAAGGTCGGGTGCCGAGCCGCCGCCGACCTCGGGTCGCGGCACGCGTAGAACCTCGACCGGGTACATCGCTTTAAATCCCGGCAGCTTGGCCAGCTTGGCGCGTTCTGACGGCGTCGCCACAGCGGAGAAACCATTGAACAACACGTCAAACGAGCGGCGCTCTTTATATGTCGCCCCCGCTGCCCGTGCGGCACGTCTGAAGGCCTCTTTTTCAGCCCTCACAGTTGACCGACTTGTCCCCTCCGCTTCGGGCGCCCCGGCCAGTTCGATAAACCACAAGCTGCCGCTCTCCGATACTGGCGTCGCGGCCGGATCCTGCGACACAGACGCCGGAGTCGCGTTCAGTGCCGAAAGAGCTTGAACGTCACTTGTCGCAGCGTTCGCAGCTGCTGCTGGCGCCGAGGTCGATGCTGATGCTGATGCCGTTGCTTGTGGCTCGGCCTGATCCGATCCGCCGCATGCGTTTAGCAATGCGGCGCACGCGACAAGTATCGCGATGCGCTTCATGGGACTTCCTCCTTGGGGTTTTTTTACTTCTTGAGGCGTGAAATCTATTCGCCCAACTTGGGCTTTGTAAAGAATTTTTCCACCCCATCGCGCCTTTTGGCTGGGCCAATTTAGCAACGTGGTGCCGCACTTACATCTGCGTCCATGTAGTCGACGCTTCAAAGTTTCGTCGCTGTTTCCCGGGTTTCGTCCCCGTCCACCCTAACCGAATGCACTCCACGCCTGCTTTCTTGCGCTTCATCGCAAACGCATGGCTTGAGGCCGGGCGGCTGACTACAGTCCGCTCATCGACAAGTTATGCACGCAACGCGCAAGCCAAACCAGGAGCGGATCATGATCAAGCAATTCGAAACCACGTTGTTCTTCGCGAGCACGGTCGCTGCCTTGGCTTTGGCAGCCGTCCTCGGAATTCAGGAATTCACCGCAGGCGACGCCGTGCAACAGGCCGTTGCAATGCCGATGATCCACTTGGAAACCATTGAAATCGTTGGCGATCGCGCCGCTTTGATCGCCAGGCACCAAGCCCCCGAGCAAGTTGCGCTGGTCTGCTAAACCAGTGTTCTTGCTGCGGCCGGCGGTTGGGGAAGCTCAGCCGCCGGCCGTTTTTATTTGTCTTGCTCTTCGCCAGGTGCTTGCTGCTGGATTTGCACTTCAGTCATCGCGCACCTGCGACAACTGCCTAAGGCGCTTATGCATAAGAACGGACGTTGCCGGACAAAGATACGAAAAATGTGCGGTGTTCTGTACCGCCGGCGGCGCTGTGCCTCGATCGACTCTCAAATAATCGAGCAACGCAAAAAAGGCTGCCACATCGTTGGTCAGCAGGTATAAATCATCGATGCCGCGCCCCGCCGCCAGCCGTTCTGCGGCGGCTACCAATGCAGCGCCACGACCTTGCCGTTGCAGCGATCTCTGCACCACCAGCGACCGCAGCAACCCCGCCCCACTCGCGCTTTGCAGCCCGATTGTTCCAACCACCCTTCCTGCTTCCCGCATCACCAAAAAATCGACTGGCGCACCGGCGTGTAGGTCTGTTTCTACGAGGCTCGCCTGACGGATCAGCGCCAATATGTGCGATTGATCGTGGGCACGCTGGGGCTCGATCAAGAATGGCTCAACCTTCATGGCGGCGATTGTGGCAGGACATGCCCCCAACGCGCGGGTTAAAACGCGCGGTCAAATGACCACTTGCGTTCCGATTTCGATGGCGCGATTAGGCGGAATGCGGAAAAAGTCCGACGCGGGCTGCGCATTACGAAGCATCCATCCGAACAGTCGGCGGCGCCAGGCGGCCATTGGGCTGCTCTCGCCAATGATGACCGCCTGTCGCGACAGGAAAAATGATGTTTCGGCAGGAAGGAGCTCGAAGTTGTGATACCGAGCAAGGACATTCAAGAAAAACGTGACGTCAAATGGATCCTGAAAACCCACCCTGATCGTGACCGCAAAGCAACCGTCGCCCAGATCCTGAATCTCTGTCATATCTGACGGCGCACGTGCGGAATATTGCGACTGATCGCGGTCAGAAAAACAACTCGCTCGTGCATCACGCGGTTGTGCTTCAAATTGTGCAGTAGAGCGTGCGGTGCATAACCAGGCTCGAGCGCATGAACAGTGCGCTCCCCTCGACGCGCTGGGTGGATACAGCGCCAAGCTCTTCAGAAAGGGCTGGAATTCGATGCCGATACGCCGGCGCCGTGATCTCCGGCCATACTTTCCTCGAATGCGTAGCTCGTGCCGATGTCGCCTTAGGCCACCGAGAACGCCAACCAGAACAGTTGGCGTTATCCTGCGATCCGCCGGACTCATCGGTCGCGAATCACGCAAGACCTTGGAGATACGACTCAAACACGGCGGGGTAAGCGCTCGAGGACTTTCTTTAAGCCGCGCATCGTACTGCCTGCTCGGCGAGCTCTTACTCTGGAAAGAAAATTCGTTTCTTTCCAGATACGAAGGGGCCTACATCAGGCCCCCCCTTTTTTAAAACTCCTTCTTAAAACTCGGCTACGAACCGCTGTAGACCTTCCATTCGTCGATGAACATCTTGGCACCTTCCTTGGTCATCATGGTGCCCTTCATCATCATCGCGCCTTTGTCCCCCGGCATTTTCTTCATCTTGGTCATCATGGCGTCGTAGCGCATGCCGGCGGCGTTCATAAATTCTTGCTTGGTCATCATGCCGTCTTTATTCGTGTCCGCCATCTTGAAGAAATCTTCGAACTTGAACGTTTCATCAGCCGATGCCATCGGTGCGTAAGCAAGCCCCATACACATCGCCATTGCAGGAATAGCCAACCATGCTTTCTTCATATCATCTCCACGTGGTAAAGATAAATTTGCCGATCGAGTGATACCCAGGTGATCATAACCGTCCCCGACTTCGTGCAATGGGCACCAAGTCGCTGGGTTAGTCGATGCTCTGGGCGTTTGCTTACATTGGCTGCGCAGGCGTAAACCCTGATGTAAATTTGGCGTTTTGCGGGTGTAGTTCAATGGCAGAACGGCAGCTTCCCAAGCTGCATACGAGGGTTCGATTCCCTTCACCCGCTCCACATTTCCCCAACGAAGAACTCGATGATCGCGGTCGCAGTAAATGGACAGAGGCGCCAGTTGCCAAGTCAGATCACCGTCGCGCAACTGCTTGCCCAGATCGATGTGTCCGGCAAGCGTGTCGCCGTCGAGCGCAATGGCGACATCGTTCCAAGGAGTCTGCATGCGTCTACCCTGCTTGCCGACGGCGATCGACTTGAAATCGTCGTGGCGGTTGGAGGCGGCTGATGACTGACGGACTGTTGCGAATCGGAGCGCGGAGCTTCAGTTCCCGCCTGCTGCTCGGCACCGGAAAATATCGGGACCTCGCGCAAACCAGAGCCGCGGTCGAAGCGAGCGGCGCGCAAATCATCACGGTTGCGATCCGGCGCACCAACATCGGCCAGACGCCCGGCGAGCCCAATCTTCTCGATGCGCTGCCACCCTCAAAGTACACGCTGCTGCCAAACAGCGCAGGCTGTTACACCGCGGAAGACGCGGTGCGCACGTTGCGATTGGGACGCGAGCTTCTCGATGGTCACGCACTGACCAAACTCGAGGTGCTAGGTGATCCGCAGACGCTTTATCCGAACATGCCGGAAACACTCAAGGCGGCCGAGACGCTTGTGCGCGATGGTTTCGAAGTGATGGTTTACTGCAGCGACGACCCGATTCAAGCACAAACGCTGCAATCAATTGGGTGTGTAGCCGTGATGCCGCTTGCGTCGCTGATTGGTTCGGGGATGGGAATACTGAATCCCTGGAACATTCAATTGATTCTGGAGAAGCTGACCGTGCCGATCATCGTCGATGCGGGGGTTGGCACTGCGAGTGATGCAGCGATTGCGATGGAGCTTGGCTGCGCGGGCGTTTTGATGAATACCGCAGTGGCACAGGCGCGCGATCCGGTCTTAATGGCGAGTGCGATGCGCAAGGCGGTCGAAGCGGGACGTGAGGCGTTCATTGCGGGGCGTATGCCGAAAAAACTTTACAGTGCGAACCCGAGTTCGCCCACGGCGGGTGTAATAGCGCCGAGCAAAGCGGCTTGACTACCGAGCCTGATCAGCCGCATCCACCCATCCGCAGTTATGCATTGCGGCGCGGCCGGTTCACCACAGCCCAGCAGCGTGCAGTCGAACAATGGTTTTCAACTTTCGGCATTCCATACTCAGCGGATCTGGTCGACTTTGATAAGGCATTCGGCCGCGCTGCCCCTACCGTGCTCGAGATCGGCTTCGGCATGGGTGAAACCACCGTAGCCATCGCGCAGCATCGCCCCGACATTAACTTTCTTGGCGTCGAAGTTTTCGCGGCCGGTGTCGGCGCGTTGCTGAAGACCATGGCTGAAAAGAAGGTCTGCAACATCCGCATCGTTCAACATGACGCGGTTGATGTGGTACGTGACATGCTCCGCGAGCAGTCATTGACCGGCGTGCACATTTATTTTCCAGACCCGTGGCCCAAGAGCCGTCACCACAAGCGGCGCCTGTTAAAGCAGCCGTTCCTGCATCTGCTTGCCAGCCGCCTCGCCCCCAGCGCGTACTTGCATTGCGCGACCGATTGGCATGATTACGCACTGCAGATGTTGACGGAGTTAAGCGCGGAGCCAGCGCTGGTGAACATGCATGATGGGTATGCGCCGACGCCCGAAAACCCGCTGTGCAATCGGCCGGTGACGAAATTCCATGCGCGCGGAAGCAGGCTCGGGCATGCAACGTTTGATCTGCTATTTGCGCGAAGAGCAGAGGATGTCGCGTAGGCCGTGACTACGCTGCCGCGTCATCCGAAGTGGCACATTCGTCAGCGAAAACAGCGCGGTCCGCAGCCCAGGACCGCAGCTCATCGATCCGCTCGGCCATGACCACCGACAGCGGACGCGTTCGCTCGATCTCTGCCTGGATGTCGGCCGGCCGCAGCGCCTCTGAACGCGCGCGTGCCTCGAACGACGCCGATACGATCGCCTGCTCTATTTCTGCGCCCGAATAACCCGCGGACAGTTTGGCCAGCCCCGGCACTTCGAAGTGCGCAGGGTCGCATCCGCGCTTTTTCAGGTGAATGGTCGCAATCTGCGCACGCGCTTCGGCATTTGGAAAATCGACGAAAAAGATTTCGTCGAAGCGCCCTTTGCGGATCAGCTCGGGCGGCAACTGCGAGATGTCGTTCGACGTGGCAACAATAAATACCGGCTGCGTTCGCTCCGACATCCAGGTCAGCAGACTGCCGAGCACGCGCCGCGATACGCCGCCATCGCCATCGCCACCATCAACGGAGATTCCTTTTTCGATTTCGTCAATCCACAACACGCAGGGCGACATGGCCTCGGCCGCTGCAAACGCGTTACGCAGGTTGCGCTCGGTTTCGCCGTAATACTTGTTGTACAACGCGCCAAAGTCGAGCCGCATCAGTGGCACACCCCATTCGCCCGCGACCGCGCGCGCCGCGAGGCTTTTGCCTCCGCCTTGAACGCCAAGCAGCACAATGCCCTTGGGTCGGTCGATGTTGACAGCACTGGGATCGAGAAACGGTTTTCGTCGCAGCGAGATCCAGTGCTTGAGCTGTGCCAACCCACCCACGTCGGCAAACTTCACCTTGCTTTGCTCGTAGGCGAGCGACGCCGCGCCGCCGAGCGCCTCATATTTCGTGGCAAGCACGCGCCGCAGATCGTCATCGCTGATTGCGCCGTCATCGCGCAGTGCCTGCCGCACCAGCCGTCGCACATCGTCCTGCTCCATACCGAGCAAATGCATGATCAGCATGTCGAGCGCTTGCTTGTCGCCGCGCGGGCGCTCTCCGGTCTGCTTCTCGTAGCGTTTCGCTTCTTCGTTGACCAGCACACGAATTGCATCGCGATTAGGCAACTGCGGGTGAAAGTGAGCCGATAGGCGCAGTACTTCGGAAGGCAGTTCGTCGAGCCGCGGGCTGATGAATACCAGCGTGCGTGCCGTTTTTGAATGCGACAACGCTATTTCGCGGATCAGCCGCATCGAAATCGGATCCTTGAACCCAGGATGCGCGTCGCACAGCACATAGATGCCATTTTGCGCGGTCTTGTCGAGGTGCTTCAACATGTCGAGCAGATCGTTCGTCTGATAGATCGCCTCGTCGCGTCCATGACGACGGATGCCGCACGTGATGCTCCATGTCATCAGCACCTGACTCTCGAGGTTTGCCGCTTTCGTCAGCAACTCGAGGATGCGCGGCTCTTCGTGCGATTCGATCAGGATGATCGGAAAGCGCGACCGAAGCAGCGCGCAGAGTTCCTGCACCTCGTCACGATCGGGTTGCATCTTCTTCCCGCGAAATGATGAAGCGGCGCACCGGCGCGTGTTTAGCCGGCGCCGCAACGCTGCTGCTCGAATTGACCGAGACGATATCGAACACCAATTTCAGCGCTACCAGCAAAATCGCTCCGAGTATGGGCATGTTCAGCATGTCAACGAGAAAGCCGCTGGCTATGACGGTGACGTGCAGGATGACGATCCGACCGTAGGGTGCAAACATCAACGCTGGAAGCGCCGACGCCGATGGGGCGCGGCTGGCGACCATCCAGCGAAAGAACGCCGCCGCCTGCAGCAACGTGATGCCGACTGCGGCAAACCAGCCATCGCGATCTGCCAGCAGGTAATCAATCATGCGGGTTAGCGGGCCGAAGAGTCCACTCAGTGCTCCACCGAGCTCGGGCTGTCCAAACAGCATCACAACAAAGACGCCATGCACCGCAGTGAACATTCCATAGTGCACCGTGAAAAATGCCGACAGTGCAAGTGCAGCGATCAGTCCGGCGCCGCCCAACCGCGCACCGCTGATCAGCATGCGCGCGACGTTGAAGATGCCGATGACGACGTTCTCCAGCCAGAAGAGCGCAATCACGACGAAAACCGACCAGCCGAGCACCAGCACGCCATAGACGATCATTGCGGCCGCCGCGAACGCAAGAGCGAGGTCGATCCAGCGCCATGCTGCGGCCTCGTTGATCATCGGACCCAGTCAACCCAGCCTGCGTAGGCGGTCCACAAGATCACCGCTCCGAACGCAATGCGATACCACGCGAAGACGGTGAAGTCGTGCGTAGCGAGGTAGCGAATCAGCCAGCGGATACAAAGCAACGCTGCGGCGAACGCAAAAATCAAACCGACCGCAAATGTCGCGGCGTCGGCCGCAACGAACTGATCGCGCTGCTTCCACATTGAGTAGATTCCGGCGCCGATCAGCGTCGGGATTGCAAGGTAGAAGCTGAATTCGGTGGCCGCTTTCCGCGACAGTCCGAATAACATGCCGCCGATAATTGTTGCGCCCGAGCGGCTGGTCCCCGGAATCAGCGCGGCACACTGTGCCACTCCGATTTTTAAAGCGTCAAGCGGCGACATGTCGTCTACCGTCTCGACTCGGGAGATGCGGGCGCCCTGCAGGTCGCGTTCGCCAAACGCCCGGTGGTGACGCCGCTCGACCCACAGAATGATCAAGCCGCCGACTATGAATGCAATCGCCACCGGCACCGCGTGAAACAGATGCGCTTTGATCAAACTGCCTAGTGCAAGCCCGAAAATCACTGCAGGCGCAAATGCGATGCTGACGTTCAATGCGAATCGCTGTGCGCGGCGCTCGCGCAAAATGCCGGTCACCGTGGCCAACAGCCGGATCCGGTATTCCCAGATGACGGCGAACATTGCGCCCGTTTGAATCGCAATTTCGAACGTGGCGACCTTGTCGCCGGTGAAGCGCAGCAATGAGCTCGCGACTATTAGATGTCCGGTCGACGAAATTGGCAGAAATTCCGTCAGTCCCTCGACGATTCCAAGGATCGCCGCTTTTACAAGGTCCAGGAATTCCATCGGGCGCGATGTTAACGCGCCGCATGATGGGCGACCTCGGTTTCGGCGTGCCGCCGGCCACCTTGCGATGCAGCGACTTCCAGCGCGTCGGCCAGGCGCCGCGCCAGCATTGCGGCATTGACTGTGTCGCCGCCGCGTGCGGCGTGCGATAGCGCGCTGACCAAGCCGGTACTGCCCCCGCTACCGTTGCTGTCCTTCACACCCGGCGCGTTGGCATGCCGCCGCCAGGCTGCAGTCAGGCGGTGTGATTCGGCCCACAGCGCGCCAAGATTTCCCTTATCGGCGTTCTTACGCAGCCGTACCGCAGCACCGGCGAAGTCGGCGCGGTCCTGCTGCGTCATCGGTGCCTTGCGCTCGATGGCTCGCTTTTCGCTGGGTGCGGGCTGATTCATCGCGACCTCCGCCGAAAGATCGATCGCGACACGGGAAAGATCGGCTTCGAAGCGCTGATTGAACTGAAACGTTATTCCGCCGCCTGCGGCGCGCGCGACCATCACGCGGGCGCCGAAGAATTCGATGCGACGATCCGTTACGGCACTGCCCGATCCTGCGCCCGCAAACGGCTGCACCACGTAGGGTTGCACCAGGATTGCAGCCTGCTCATCGCTCATTCCGGACGCGGTGACCGAAGCCGACAGGCGCAGCTCGCGATCGTCGAGCGGAATCAGTGTCAGATGCACGATCAGCTCTCCTGAATCGCACACGTGCAACGAGTTGTCGATCAGGTTGGCCAGAACGCGCCTCAACCGCGCCGCGTTTCCGATCAGCGCGAGGCCTTGAAGCTCGGTGTCCTCGTAGCGGAAGCGCAAGCCCTTGCGTTCAGCCCGTGCGGCCAGACGCCGAATCGGTTCGCCGCAGATTTCCTCAACGGTGTACGCGGTACGCGGCGCCGATTTCGTCGAGGCGTCGGGTTGTATGTCTCGCGCCCGCGCCAACTCCGCGCGCAGTCGCCTGTGCGTCGAGATGTCGCGAGCGCTGACGATGTAGCACGTCTGGTCGCCGTTGTTGAATTCGGCGACGGTGACTTCGAGCGGAAACTGACGACCGTCGTGCCGCTGCGCAACCAGCTCCTGGCGCCTGCCCGTTGCACGTCCACCCGTTAGATCGCTCGCAAAGCTGGCGTTCTCGGGTGATCGGTGCGCCGGTGGCAGCATGACGTCCGCCAGTGGCTTGCCGATCACTTCCTGTGCGGTGAAACGCATCAGCCGCTCGGCCGCGGGGTTGACATGTGTGACCGCACCGGTTTTGTCGAGCACCATCGATGCTTCGAGCGACCCTGCGAAAATGGCTTCCCACGATGCCGCTTTCGCCGTCAGTTCGCGTCGCTCGCGGTACATCCTTTGCGATGCGTACAAAACTTCTTCGGACAGCCGCCCCAGTTCGACCGAGATGCGTTGGCGGCGGGTTTCTTCGGGCAGCCGGCCGTCGACGCTGGCAGCGAGATCGGTCAACCTGCGCAATGCAATGGCAATCCGGCGCGCGCGCAGTTCGAATGCAAGCATTGCAAAGGCAGCGGCAAGGCTGAATCCGCCAATGGCCGCCATCCACAGCCGGCGGTGCAAATCCATGTCGCCAAAGGGGGCAAGCCAGGACTTTGACGCCGCCATCGCGTCTCCGGCAAAGACCATTGACAGCAAAGCTGCAGCAAGCTGCAAAGCGCAGAGCAAAGCCAGGGGCGCGCGGCAGACCGACATGCCTGCATGCTCGCGCATTCCCACGCGCGCGAGCACCGGATAAAGGCGCTGCTAAGTCGCCTTATTCGTAGCGCAGCGCTTCGATTGGCAACAGGCGGGATGCCTTGCGCGCGGGATAGAAGCCAAAAAATATGCCGATCGCGCCAGAAAAACCGACGGCGAGAAAAATCGCTGCGGGCGTGATGTCGGTGCGCCAATTGGCGAACTCCCCCACTGCGAACGACGCTCCGACGCCGAGCAGGATTCCTAGTGCGCCGCCGATCATCGACAGCGTGATGGCTTCGACCAGGAACTGTTTCAGGATATCGGTGCCGCGTGCACCGACCGCCATTCTGAGTCCGATTTCGCGCGTGCGCTCGGTCACGCTGACCAGCATGATGTTCATGATGCCGATGCCGCCGACCAATAGACTCACTGAAGCCACGGCGCCGAGCAGCAGCGTAAGCACCCGGCTCGCCTGCTCCTGAGCCTGCAGAATCTCGGTCAGATTACGGATCGTGAATGGCTCGTCGGCGCCCGGCTGCACTTTCATCCGCTGCCGCAGCAACTCACGGATGCGCTCCTCGACACCTTTCATGTCGACACCGTCAACCGTCTTGACCGAAATGGTGTTCACGCGGCGCTGCCGACCTTGCGTCTGACCCAGCACGCGGTTGCGCGCCGTCGCCAGTGGCAACAGCACGATGTCGTCCTGATCCTGCCCGAGTGCATTCTGACCCTTGCGCTCGAGCACGCCGATGATCGTTAAAGGGACCTTGCGCACACGAATCACCTGATCGATAGGATCGAGATCACCAAACAGCTGCGTTGCGGTGGTTTGCCCAATCAATGCAACCTTGCCCGCCGACGACATCTCAGCCGGCTCGAACAACCGACCTGACGCCAGCGGCCAGTCGCGCGCAATCAGGTAATCGTTATTGGTCCCGAAGTACTGCGTCGCCCAATTGGCGTTGCCCGACGAGACCTGCCCCGAACCACGCACTGACGGCGCTGCGACGATCACGCCCTCGACATCGACCGCGATGGCCTGTGCATCTTCTTCGGTCAACGTTTGTGCGGCGCCCGTTCCCAGGCGAACACCGCTTGCCGTTGTAGAGCCGGGAAAAATCAGCATCAGGTTCGAGCCCAGGTTTTTCAACTGCTCACGCACGCGCTCCTGCGCTCCACCGCCAATCGCGAGCATCGCAATCACGGCGGCCACGCCAATGATCATCCCGAGCATCGTCAAACTCGAACGTAGCTTGTTGACGCGGAGCGCCTTCAACGCGACACGCAACACCATCAACGCGTTCATGCCGCCTCCGCCTGGAGTTCGCCAAGCGCCTCGCGCGCCGAGCGCGCAACCTGGCGCGCGTCGCGGACCACCTTGCCATCCCGAAAGTGCACTTCGCGCGACGCGAAGCCCGCAACATCCTGTTCATGCGTGACGACCACGATCGTCATGCCCTCGGCATTCAGTTGCTGCAGCAACGCCATGATTTCGACGCTGGTGCGCGAGTCGA
>JACCYC010000082.1 GCA_013696665.1 Burkholderiaceae bacterium
TCGTCCGGCAGGCACAGCACCACCAGGTCCACCGCGTCAATGACATCGCGCTTTGCCGCTGAATTCTTTCGCTCTTCAATCGGCAGACTCACGAGCTCAATGTCATCACGTGCGAGAAGCCGCTCGCGAATCTCGAGCCCGGTGGTTCCGTGCTCGCCGTCAATGAATACTTTCGGTTTGGCCATTTCAAACTCCGTGGGGCGTTGCCTGGCTTGCTACGCGTTGACAAGATCGGCTTGCGTTGTGAACGCGTCGGCAAAGAAATCATCAACCGGCAACCCGCATTGTCCAACGAAGTCGCGTTTAGCTGCGTCAATCATTAATGGCGCGCCGCACGCGTAAACCTGAAATGACGAAAGGTCCGGCAAATCCTCGATCACCGCGCGATGGACGAAGCCGGTCCGACCTCGCCACGCGTCGGCGATCTGCGGCTCGGACAGCACGGGCACATAGTGAAAGTTGGGCTCGTCGCGAGCCCATGCGTCGGGAAGCTGCGCCATATACAAATCGCGGGCACTGCGAACGCCCCAATAGAGATGCACCGGTCGCGCGGGCTTCTCGCCCTCGCCCCGATTGATACGTTGATGGAATACATGCTCGGCAATCGCCTTGAGGGGCGCGAACCCGGTGCCGCCGGCTAACAGCACGATCGGGCGCACGTTGTCTTCACGCAGAAAGAAAGTGCCCAGCGGCGCCTCGATGCGCAAAATATCCCGCTCTTTGACAGGTGGATCGAGCGTGCCAAACAATCGGTCGGTGAAGACTCCCCCGGGCGTATGGCGTACGTGCAATTCAATCAGCCCAACAGCGTGAGGAGCGTTCGCGATCGAATACTGGCGCCGGATTCCATCTTTCAGAATAAAGTCCAGATACTGACCGGCGCGAAACTGCAGACGCTCAGCGGCGGGCAACTGCAACCGCAGGATTGCAACATCGGGCGTCGGACGCTCGATCGTTGAGATTCGCGTCGGCATCCTGCGGATCGGGATGTCGCCGAAGCCGGTCAGCTCGCGCGCTTCGATCACCAAATCGCTTAGCGGAAACGAAGAACAGAAAAGTGCGAAGCCAATGGCTTCGTCGGCCGGCGAAAGCGCTGAGGCTGAATGCGTGCGGTGGGTGAGCGTGCCCGCGGTCACTTTCCCGCGGCAGGTACCGCATGCACCGTTCTTGCAGCCGTACGCGAGCCCGACTCCGCTGCGTAACGCCGCCTCGAGCACGGTCTCGCTTCCTTCAACCCTGAACGTGCTCCCGCTGGGGCGAACCGTGACATTGAACCCCATGCAGCACTAAGGCTTCAAATACGCGTACCCCTCGCGGCTCTGCAGCTGAGTTATCCGCGCAACGCCGGACGGCGTGTAGCTCACCTCAGGGATGAATTGCTTTTCTTCCAGCTTGCGATTGCGCAGCGTGATCTTGCAGACTTCGAACGTAACGCCCTGCGATTTGAGATCTTCGACGATCACGTTAAATGGATTCTTGTTTGCATCCTGCGCGCCCGCCATTAGAAAATCGACCCCCTGCGCGTGCGCCACCACAACAATTTTGGCCTTTGGATCCACCTCGAGATGGTTGCGGATGTTGCGTAACCCATTGCTTGCCTGCGCAAGCCCTTCGCCGAAGTGATAGACGACTTTGTCCTGCGCAAGGGCGCTGCAGGAAAACAAAACCATCGAGATTGCCGCCAGCAGCTGATGTCTGAACATGAGTACTCCTTCGCCGAATGCCCGTTTGGTGCCGCTGAGAGGAGTCGAACCTCCGACCTTCGCATTACGAATGCGCTGCTCTACCAACTGAGCTACAGCGGCCCGTATCGCCAGGAGGATCAAGAGTCTTTTCCGCTATTGGCGAGGCGCGCAGTATAAAGGCATGGTCTCTGTCGATTCAGTTGGCGCAGTGGTCGCGCCGTGTTTACGCAATGCCCACGACACATGCTCGCGAACGATTTCACTCCTATGGTCGGCGCGCTCTTGCAAGGCGGCGATGACATCGGCCGACGTTGGCGCATTACCCAACGCAACTGCGATATTGCGTAGCCATCGCTCGTGTCCAATTCGGCGGATTGCCGATCCCTGGTGGCGTTCGTCGAACTCCGTCTCGTCCCACGCAAAGAGCTCGATCAATGTGGAGGAGTCAAGCTCGTTTCGAACGTCAAAATCCGGCAGCGCCGCCGTCTGTGCAAACTTGTTCCAGGGGCACACGAGCTGACAATCGTCGCATCCATAAATCCGGTTGCCGATCAGCGGCCGCAGCTCGATCGGGATCGAGCCGCGGTGCTCGATCGTCAGATACGAGATGCAGCGCCGCGCGTCGAGCTGATACGGCGCGGTGATCGCGCGGGTCGGGCAAATGTCGATGCAGCGCGCGCAGCTTCCACAATGGTCGGACGTGGGCGCATCAACGGGCAGAGGAAGATCCGTCACGATCTCGCCGAGAAAGAACATCGAGCCTGCGTCTTGCGACAGCAGCAGCGTGTGTTTGCCACGCCATCCGAGCCCCGCCTTGCGCGCGAGTTCCACTTCGAGCAGAGGCGCGGAGTCGGTTGCGACGCGATAGCCGGTGCGTCCCACCTCGAGCTCGATGCGCGAAGCCAGCGTCTGCAAGCGCTGACGCAATACCCTGTGGTAGTCGCGGCCGCGAGCGTAGATGGACACAACCGCCGCGTTCGGGATCGCAATCCGATCGAACTCGCGTCGAGCCCAGTCGGCTGTGCTGTCACGTGGCAGGTAATTCATCCGCGCGGTGATGACGCGCAGTGCGCCGGGTACCAGGCGCGCAGGATCCGCCCGCAAAGCTGCGTGTCGCTGCAAATAGTCCATGTCGCCATGACGTCCACTGGCGAGCCACGCGTCGAGCCTCTCAGCAGCTTGTGTGACGTCAACATCGGTGATTCCGACTTGCGAGAAGTCAAGCTGCTTCGCCCACGTTCGAATGTCCAACGCCAGAGAAGCGAGATCGCAGCCGCCGTCACCGTC
>JACCYC010000085.1 GCA_013696665.1 Burkholderiaceae bacterium
GCGCGCAGATATCGACACCGTCGTAGCCGATAGCGCCATAGGCATTGATCGGCTTGGCAGTGCCCCCGAGAAGTTGAGTGAGCGACATCTGTTGCCGCCGCGCTGCTGCATCCCACAGCGCCATGTCAATTGCCGCCACGGCAATGCCGGTCAGGCCTTGCGGGCCTAGCAAGCGCAAGCGTCGCGCGAGTTTTTGTTCCACCTCGCAGGGTGCCGCCGCATCGCCCTTGATCCATTCGCCAAAGCCCGACACCAGATCGGCCACCGGCTTCAGCGCTGCGGGCGTGTACGTAAATACGATGCTATGGCCGACGCTGCCGTCGTCGCATTCGATGTCGGTCAACACCAGCGGGGACTCGGCAACCGTTCCGCTGGCCGTCGTGTGCGGCACCGGCAGCGGCACGCGCACGGTGCGCACGTGTACCGCTTGAATTTTCGGATGGGTCATGGAACGGGCTCTCAGGGTGGGTGGCAATATATAGACTCCCGCGGCGCTGCTGAGAACCGCGTTCGTTTCACCGATGGCCCGCATCCGCTACGCTTCGCGGCCTTCCGACCCGGTTCAGGGGATGCGGTAATGCTGCTTTGCCAGATTAGCGATCCGCATATCGTTAGCGCCGGTACACGGGCGTATGGCAAGGTCGATACGGGAAGCATGCTCGAGCGCTGCGTTAGCAAGATTCTTGCATTGCCGCGCTTGCCTGATGCCGTTATCGCAACCGGTGATCTGACCGATCACGGCAGTGTTGAGGAATACCGGGTGCTCGCCGATCTGCTAACTCCGCTGCGAATGCCGCTCTATCTGGTCGCAGGCAACCACGACGAGCCGCGAGCGTTGCGCAGCGTTTTTCCGCAACACGCTTATCTCGCCGGTGAAGACGAGTTCTTGCAATACGCGATTGACGATTTCGAAGTGCGTTTAGTCGTACTCGACACGACCGTGCGTGGTAGGCCCGACGGCGAGCTGTGCGCACGGCGGCTGCAGTGGCTCGATCGAACGCTTGCGGCATCGAATCGCCCAACGATCGTTGCACAACACCATCCCCCCTTCACCACCGGGCTGTCGCTGATGGACCAAATGACTCTGGTCAATCCGGAAGCCGAGGCAGAAGTGATCGCGCGGCATCCACACGTTCAATGCGTCATCAGCGGGCACTATCACCGAACGATTCATACACGCTTCGCCGGCACGGTTGCTTCGGTTTGTCCCAGCACCGCACACCAGTTAGTGCTGGATCTGACTCTCGGGGCTGGGATTCGCTTTACGTTCGAACCGTCCGCCTTTCAGCTGCATTTGTGGAATGGTCAGCAGGTAATAACGCACACTGCGCTGGTCGATGACTACCCAAGTTGGGGTTCCCGCGATTGATGGTTTGCTGCCCCAAATGTAACGAGGAGAATCCGCCGAAGTTCAGATTGTGCGGCTACTGCGGCGCGTCGCTGACCCCGGTAGAAGCCCAGCCCGCACATGAGGTGCGCAAGACGGTGACGCTGATTTTCAGCGACCTGAAGGATTCAACCGCCCTCGGTGAACGGCTGGATAGCGAAGCGCTGCACGAGGTCAAGGAGCGTTATTTCAACGCAATGGCTGCCGAGATCAAGCGTCACGGCGGCAAGATCGAGAAGTACATCGGCGATGCCATCATGGCGGTGTTTGGCCTGCCGCGTGCGCATGAGGATGATGCGTTGCGTGCGGTGCGTGCTGCAATTGGTATGCAAGCAGTGCTACGCGGCCTGAATGAATCGTTAAAGGCGCGCTTTGGCATCGTGTTGGCAAGCCGCACGGGTGTGAACACGGGCGAAGTGGTTGCAGTCGACGATCCGACTGCGGATCAGAAGCTCGCGACCGGGGATGCGGTCAACGTGACCGCGCGGCTTGAGCAGGCTGCGCCGGCAAACGAGATCTACATCGGTGAGGTGACGTATCGGCTCGTGCGCGACGCGGTCGAAGCCGAACCGGTCGCGCCGCTGACGTTGAAGGGTAAGTCGCAGCCGGTCGCTGCGTACCGCTTGCTTTCGGCGCTAGGGCAGGAAGGCAATGTGCGCCGGCATGACACGCCGGTTGTCGGGCGCGATGAGGAGCTGGCTGCGCTTCGGTCGAGCTGGGATGCGGTGCAGGCCGAGCGTAGAGTCCGGATGGCGACTGTCATTGGCGATGCAGGTATCGGCAAATCGCGCTTGGTGCGTGAGTTAATGGACCAGGTCGGCGGCCGAGCACGCATCGTTTGCGGACGCTGCCTTGCATACGGTGACGGAATCACCTTCTGGCCGTTGCGCGAGATGGTATTTGCGGTGGCAGCGATCCGCAGCGACGACAAGCCCGACATCGCGCGCGACAAACTGCTCGCTTGCATCGGCGATGCCGACGTCGTGGATCGCATAGCGTCGGCCACTGGATTAAGCCCTGCGTCATTTCCGCTGCACGAGATCTACTGGGGTGCGCGGCGCTTCATGCAGGTGCTGGCAGCGCAGGGCCCGGTACTCGCGCTATTCGACGATATTCACTGGGCCGAACCTGCTTTTCTGGACCTGCTCGAAAATCTGCTCGAGACCATTGACGATGCGCCTGTCCTGCTGCTCGCGACGGCGCGGCGCGACTTGCTGGAGGAGCGCCCGAAGTGGGGTGAACGCGAGCGCTCGTACAGTTTAAAACTGGGCGCGCTCGGTGACGTCGCAGCAACACAGGTCGTCAGCAACCTGCTCGGAGCGGCACGCCTGCCCACCACGCTTATGCGCCGCATCGTCAACGCCGCCGCAGGCAATCCACTTTACGTCGAACAGATGTTGTCGATGCTGATAGAGACGGGCGCCGTACAGAAAGTCGACGAACATTGGGTCAGCGTTCACGCGTACACCGACATCGCAGTCCCGCCGACAATTCAGGCGCTGCTCGAAGCGCGTCTAGACAATCTGCAGCGAGGCGAGCGCGCGACCGCGGAGCCCGCCGCAGTCATCGGGATGGAATTTTCCCAGTCCGCCGTTGCATCGTTAGCACTGCCCAGGGTGCGCAGCGGCGTCGAAGCGCAACTGGCGGCGCTGTCTCGCAAGAACTTCATCCGACCGATGACATCAGCCGATGCCGGGCTGCGCTATCGCTTCGATCATCACCTCATGCGCGACACGGTCTACAACGGTCTGCTAAAGCGCGCTCGCGCCTCACTGCACATCGATTTTGTGCGCTGGGCCGATCAGGCCAATGCGGATGTCGATCGCGCGCGGGAATTTGAAGAGATCCTGGGTTACCACCTGGAGCAGGCCTACCGCTATTTCGGCGAACTGGGCCCGATCGATGCGGCGGGGATGGAAATCGGGCGTGATGGAGCGCGCAGGCTGGCCTCGGCGGCGCACCGCGCGCTTGCGCGCGGTGACATGCATGCGGCTGCGAACTTATTTCAACGTGCGGCGGGAATGTTGCCTGTCGAGGACCAGGAACGAATCGAACTATTGCCCGAATGGGCTGAAGCGCAGATGGGACTGGGTGACTTCAACGGTGCCCGCGCGACGATTACAGAAGCGCGTGAACGCGCCGATCTTGCTGGAAATGTGCGTGTCAGCGCGGC
Source organism: Burkholderiaceae bacterium (assembly GCA_013696665.1). Classification (GTDB taxonomy): domain Bacteria; phylum Pseudomonadota; class Gammaproteobacteria; order Burkholderiales; family Burkholderiaceae_F; genus JACCZX01. The sequence goes on from JACCYC010000085.1 coordinate 3,561, forward strand.
AAGCCGGCTGATCGGCACGTTCTTGCGCGCTTACAGTCGCGACAAAAGTGCAGAGGCGGAAGAAGATCCGCTGAAGATTGCCGACGAGTTAATACCACCACTTGAGCGCGAGCAGGCGCACAACGAGCTTGCGACCGCATGGCGGCTTGTCGTCATGGTGCATGGTGTGGCGGGCCGTTACTCGAAGGCTTCAGAGGCGGCTCAACGGTCGATGGAGCACGCGCGAATCGCGGGCAACGAGCGGCTTGCGGCCAAGGTGGCAGGGACGCTAGGCAGTATCGCTCTGTACGGCCCCACTCCCGTCGTCAAGGCGATTGCCCTGTGCGAAAAGGCGATTCAAGATGGCCTCAGCGATCGCCAGGTGGAAGGGAGCCTGTTATGCATGCTCGCCAGCCTGCGTGCTATGAACGGCGAACTTCAATCGGCGCGGCTGCTTTATCAACGCGGCCGCGAGATGCTGCGCGACCTGGGACAGGGGGTGCGCGCAGCGGCCAGCGTGATCCATCTTGCAACCGTCGAACTGCATGGCGGTGATCTTCAGCGGGCAGAACACGAGCTGAGACTGGAGTTTGAGTTTCTCCACCGGATGGGTGAGAACTACCACCTGTCCAGCATCGCAGCGCTGCTTGCGAAAGTCGTGCGGGAACAAGGCAGGGACGACCATGCTCTGGAGCTTTTAAGAACTGCCGAGGAGCTTAGTTCACCGAACGACGTTGCATCGCAAGCGTTCTGGCGATCAATGCGCGCGCCGATCCTGGCGCGCCAGGAGCACCTCGATCACGCAGAAGAGCTGGCGCGCGCCGCGGTCGATCTGCTCAGGAAAACGGAGTCGCCCGGGCTGGAGGCCGATGCGCTCTCAGAGCTTGCGTTTGTGTTGAAAATCGCGGGCAGGCTGCAGGAAGCCCGGGCCGTGACGGAGGAAGCGATCGCGCTGTACCGTTCCAAGGGCAACATTGTCGCGTCGAAACGCTGGACTGCGTGGGCGCGTTCCATCGAGTAGCGCCAAAAAAATCGGGGCCGTTAGGCCCCGGTTTTATGCAGCTCCTTGCTGGGTTAGAAGAACTCGAAGACGCCGTTCTTCGTGTTGATGATTTCCCACTCAAAGTCGCCCTGCAAATCCGGGTTTAACCGGTAGTTGCTCTTGTACGCCGTGCGCTTTGCGATGCATGGTTTGCCATTGCCCAGAGGAGTCGTCGCGCTGCCGCAGTCGCCCACCGGTTGCCGCGTGACGCCGTCGTAATACATGATGGTCACGCTATTGATGTTCGTGCCCTTTTTGATATTCGCGGCATCCATGCGCAGCACGATCGTCAGATACGCGGGGCTAAAATCGGCGGGCGTACCGGCAGTCGCTGCGTCAATGATTTGGATATTGGACGAATAGCACGTCAAAAAATTGGTACACGTCGACAGCGGGTCTTCTACGACAGTCGCCTTTGTAATGATCTGCGACGAGGGCACGCTCACCGACGTGGTAAACGCGTCACCCACTATGAGTCCCGTAACACCGCCCTCACCCGTGAACAACATGCCGCCGGATTTCGAAACCGCCGATTTCACCTGGCTCGTACTCGGGGTGCCGAGGTCAACGCGTACGCACCAGTGTGTCGTCGAAGACGGATTTTCAAGCGACGGGCCGGGGCACGCGAATGGCGCCGGAACTGCACTCGACAGCGGCCAGTAATCGACCGAGTCGTTGGGTGATTTGCCCGCGTTGGGGCCTTCGGCGGTAGTCACACGTCCGCTCAATCCTACGTAGTCGCTGCCGTCAGGCAACGGTGAAACCCCGTCCTGCATCGGAGCGGTGAAGAACAGCGTGAAACGCCTGGATTCTCGTGCCCTGAGCTGTCCGAGCTCGCAGGTGATCGTTAGCGGGTTGCCGGATAGTGAAGTGACCTGGCAAGTGGCGCCATCCACCGAAGAGAAGCTAACGATTTCGTGGGGATCGGCCACCTCCACCTTTGCTTCAAACACCACGTTATTGATGGTGTTCCCGCTTGTATTGGCAACAGTGACACCAGCCCCGACGAACGTGGTCAGCGCAGCAATTCTCGGGGGGTTTGCCGGGCGACTGTAGGTCACGACCGGAGACAGCGCATCCACTGTGGTCAGCGTGACGCCGGCTGCAGCAAACGCCCCGGCGCAAAAGCCAAACAGTGCGCCTATCAGCACTGCTACTTTCATTAATGCCGCTTCCATTCCTCGCATGATTTTTTTCCTCTCGTTTCTCTCTCTTGGAGAACCGCGAAGCTTGTACGCAAGCACAGTGCTCGTCAACGCCGAAATCGACCGCCGGCCGGCCAATGCCGTGGAATGTGGCCGGAAGTGTGCGTCCGCCACACATATCGCTCGCTATCCCGAATCGTCGCAGCCGCCCCGACTGGGAGTGTTCTACAGTTCAAACGTCTCATGGCGTGGGGGCAATGGATTGAGTTTAGACGGCGGGCGTCGAGCGTGGTGGAAATCCCTGCTGCAGCCGGCGGGCGTTGCGCGGGGCGACGTAGCGGGCGGCCTGACCGCAGCGATAGTGCTGCTGGCGGTCGAGGGCAGCTATGGGCTCATCGCGTTTGCAC
>JACCYC010000127.1 GCA_013696665.1 Burkholderiaceae bacterium
CGCATCCCCATGCCGGTCGACGCTTCGACCAGATAGGCCGGAACTCCGAGCATTCCAGCGTAGGTATTGCGCACGATAGGAAGCAGTGACGCAACCCATAAGGCGAAGATCGCGGGGACGGTACCGATACCGAGAAAGCTCATCGCAAGAGCAAGCACGGCCAGCGTGGGAATCGTGCTGCCGATGTTCAGCGCCTGCATCAACGACTCGGCCATCCCGCGCATGCGCGGCCGGCTGAGCCAGAGTCCAAACGGAACGCCGACCAGGATCGCGAGGCCTCCCGAAATTGCAACGAGCTTCATATGCTGCTGCGAGAGGTAGATGATGTCCGACCGATACTTGGCGATCTGATCGAACAGACCGCTGCGCTGCGCGAGCACGCCGAGAGCGAACATCGCGATCAGCGAGAGGGCTATGACAGCCCTGCGGGTGAATGCGGCATGCATGGGTGCTACGCCATCTTCTTGGATGCGTCGCGATACGTATCGCCGAGGATGCGCGTGATGCCCCGCTGCGTGACGACTCCTGCGTACAGGCCGTTTTCGTCTACGCACGTCAGCCAGGGCACGTCGTACATGAACATCATCGACACGGCGGTGCGCAGGTCCTCGTCCAGACCGACCGTGGCAGGAAGCTTCGTACCGAACTCCGCAGCATTGCCCTCCTGGCCCTTGCACACCTCGCGACCCAGATAACCCTGCGGCCGGCCCTCGGAATCGACCATCACGACGAACTCCTGGTCGTGCTCGCTCATCAGTGCGGATGCGCGATCGAGTCGATCGTCACCTCGCACGCGCGGCGCGGCCGTATGAACGGCAGATTCGACTTTCACCAGACGCAGCCGTTTCAAAGTCCGGTCGGTGCCGACGAAATCGGCAATGAACTCGTTGATCGGGTGCGCGAGGATGTTGTCGGGGCTGTCGAACTGTTCGAGCTTGCCCATGCGGAAGATGGCAACCTTGTCGGCCATCTTGACCGCTTCGTCGATGTCGTGGCTGACGAACATCACCGTCTTCTTCAGCCGTCGGTGGATCTTCAGAAACTCGTCCTGAATGACTTCGCGATTGATCGGGTCGATCGCACCAAACGGCTCGTCCATCAGCAGCACGGGAGGATCGGCGGCGAGCGCGCGGGCAACGCCGACGCGTTGTTGTTGGCCGCCCGACAACTCCTTCGGGTAGCGCTTCAGAAAGATCGCCGGCTCGAGATTGATTGTTGCCAGGAGCTCGGCCGCGCGCGTACGTGCCTTGTTCATGTCCCAGCCGAGCAGCTTCGGCACGACGCAGATGTTCTCCTCGACCGTCATGTTGGGGAACAGACCGATCTGCTGAATGACGTAGCCGATCGTGCGGCGCAGTTCGACCGGGTCGTAGGTGTCGGTGTCCTTGCCGTTGATATAAATCTTGCCCGAGGTCGGCTGCACCAGACGGTTGACCATCTTGAGCGTCGTCGTCTTGCCGCAGCCCGATGGGCCGAGCAGCACGCAAATTTCTCCTTCGGCCACTTCGAAGCTGACGCGGTCGGCCGCGAGGGCTGCGCCCGCTTGGGTCTCGAACGCTTTGGTAACGTTGTCGAGCTTGATCATTCGGCCATGCTTTCTCTCAGGTGGCTCGGGCAATGCGGGCCGGCGCGAGGCGAAGGCCTTTCGGCGTCAGCCGATGCTGGACCCATAGCAAAAAATAGTCGGCGAATATCGCAAGCAGGCTGACGGCGAGCGCCCCGGTGATCAACTGTCGAGGGTCGGTCTGCGAGATGCCGCGGCTGATGAAAGCGCCCAGGCCCCCCGCACCGATGTAGGTGGCGATCGCGGTGATGCCGATGTTGATGACGACAGCGATGCGAACCCCCGCCATGATCACCGGTACCGCGATCGGAAGCTCGACCTGACTGAGCCGCTGCAACGGCGCCATGCCCATACCACGAGCCGCTTCACGCAATGCAGGGTCGACGTTGGTAATAGCGGTATACGTGTTGCGGATGATCGGAAGCTGCGAGTAGAGAAGCACGGCGATGACTGCTGGTAAGTAACCGATCCCCTGGCCGATCTGCGCCAGTATTGGAATCATCAGCCCGAACAGCGCGATCGAGGGGATCGTCATGATCATCGCGGCAACGTACAACACGATGTCCGCCGCGCGCTTGTTCTGCGTGATCGCAATCCCGATCGGAACGCCGGTCAGAATCGCGAGGCCGACGGCCACGCCGACGATCGATACGTGCTCGAGTGTGCGCTGGCCGATCGCCGGCAGGTTGTTGAGCATGAACGTCAGCGTTTCCATGCCTTACTCTTACTGGCCTCCCCCGGCGGTGCGGCTCACAGCATAGTCAGCCGCTCGGGTCGCAAGTGTTCCAGATGCGACGCTGGCCCGTCCATTGTGGACATTGACGCGCCCCAATACGCGATAGTGGCCGCCGGTCGATGTCGCGTCGGCACCAAATCGCGTCGCATTGCGGCTGGTTGTTGCATATTGGAGATGCGATAGTCGCCGCCAAGCTTACAAACGAGAACTGCAACGATGGACGCACCCAAACCGCGCGGCTTGACCCTGATGCAACGGCTCGAACAGGGGCCGGTGATTTGCGCCGAGGGCTATGTTTTCGAGCTCGAGCGCCGCGGCTATCTGCAGGCCGGCGCCTTTGTGCCCGAAGTGGTGCTCGAGCATCCGGAAGCGGTGACGCAGTTGCATCGCGACTTCGTGCACGCGGGGTCGGACGTCGTCGAAGCGCTGACGTACTACGCGCATCGCGAAAAGCTGCGTGTGATCGGGCGCGAAAAGGATCTCGAGCCGATCAACCGTCGCGCGCTCGAACTGGCGAAGGAGGTTGCGCTCGAAAGCGGAGCACTGTTCGCCGGCGATATCTGCAATACGAATGTCTACGATCCGGCCGACGTTAAGTCGCACCAGTCGGTGCGTTCGATGTTCGCGGAGCAAATCGGCTGGGCGGTCGACGCGGGAGTGGATTTCATCATTGCTGAAACGTTTTCGTACGCGCAAGAGGCGTTGATTGCGCTCGAGGAGATCAAGAAGGCCAATAAAGTCGCGGTGATGACACTTGCGATGCATCAGGAAGAGCACACCCGGGAAGGCTGGACCGCTGCCGACGCCTGCAAGCGCCTGGCCGATGCGGGCGCGGAAGTGGTCGGCCTGAACTGCATTCGCGGGCCGAAGACGATGATGCCTTTGTTGGAACAGATTCGCGCGGTTGTGAAGACGCACATGGCGGCGCTGCCGGTGCCGTTTCGCACCACTGCGCATCAGCCGTCCTTTCAGTCGCTGCGGGATGCTGAGTGGAGTGGCGACGAAACCGGCCGGCCGTTTCCGGTCGCGCTCGATCCGTTCACGTGCAACCGCTTCGAGCTTGCCGAGTTCGGGCGTCAAGCGATGGCGCTAGATATTCGCTATCTGGGTGTGTGCTGCGGCGCCGGCCCGCATCACATTCGTGCGCTCGCCGAAGCGGTCGGTAAGCGGCCACCGGCAAGCAAATATTCGGCGGATATGTCGAAGCACGCATTTCTCGGGTCGCACGAGCGAATAAAGCAGGTGCAGAAGGACTACGCCAAAAAGCTGTAAGCGCGTCAGCCCTTGCGCTGGGGAGTGCGAGGATCGATCGAGTAATAATCGCCGGCACTATCGACGAATATCTGCAACGTCGTCGCGAGTCCGGTCGGTGACTCGAGCGCCCCAGCTGCGATTGAAATCGACTCTCCCACCGGCCGCTCCCAAAAGAGACTGGCGCCGCACTCGCCGCAAAAACCGCGCCGCGCAAAAGATGACGAGCTGTACCACTTCAGCCCGCGCGCCTCAGTAAGATGCAACGAAGCTATCGGCGCATTGGTGTAGGCGCCAATATGACCGTGCGTTTTGCGGCACATCGCGCAGTGGCACAGCACGACGTCACGCACCGGCCCATTGACTTCGAAACGCACGGCACCGCAGAGACAGCTGCCGGTGATCTGCTGCGTCATCGCGCCGCCCTCTTTGTCTGCGCGCGCAATGGACGCTCTGCCAGCGCTGCCGCGCGCTCGTCGCTCGGCTTGTGCCCGTACGCCGCGCGGTAGCAGCGGGAAAAATGCGAGGCTGATGCGAAGCCGCTCGCAACCGCGACGTCGAGAATGGGCTTGGTCGTTTGCAGCAACATTTGACGTGCTCGATCGAGTCTTAACTTCAAGTAGTAATGACTTGGGCTGGCGCGCAAATACTTGGCGAACAGACGCTCGAGCTGCCGCGGCGACAGTTCGACATTCTCCGCAATTTCCTGCACGGGTCGCGGCTCGTCTTGTGCGTCCTCCATCATGCCGATAGCCGCGATCAGCTTGTCGTTCGCCACACCGAGCCGACTTTGTATCGCCATCTTCTGCGCATCGTGCGTACCGCGGATGCGTGGGTGGATGAACTGCTCAGACACATCGTTGGCGAGCGCTCGACCGACGCGTTCGGTGATCAACTGCAACATCATGTCGAGCGCCGCGGTGCCACCCGCGGATGTGCAGCGGTTGCCGTCGATCACGAAGATGTCAGTCGTTGTGTGAATTCGCGGAAAGCGCTCGGAAAATGCAGCCAGACTTTCCCAATGCAGAGCGCAGCGCTTTCCGTCAAGCAGTCCGGCATACGCCAATACGTACGCGCCGAGACTGATGCCGCCCAACGTCGTGCCGTTACGCGCCATTGTTCGTAGCCATTTGGCGACCGGTGCATCATCGGCACCTGCATCGCGCGTTCCGGCGCACGCAATAAGCATGTCGAGCTTGCTCTCCTCATTGATGGTGCCGTCGACTGGAATGTTAATTCTGTTGCTCGCGCGCACCGCATTACCGTCGCGCGAGAACAGCCGCCAGTCGAACAGTTGCTTGCCCGTGAGTCGATTCGCCGCGCGCAAAGGCTCGATCGCCGCGGCAAACGCCATCATCGGAAACTCGGGAAATAGAAGAAAGCCAACGCAGTACGGAGGCGCTAAAGACCCGCGCGGGATTTCCTGCGACGTGGGAAGCGCTGGCTTTCTTGCACGTGCTGCCTTGGCTGCGGGCATCGGCGGATGTTACGAGAATGCTATGAAACCGCGTCCGGCGCCGGTACCCGTTTTAACAACGTCTTCTAAAAGCTAACGAATGCACGCGGCAGCGTGTGCGTTGCCTGCGATTCCACTGATGCGATGCTGGAAGTTGCAGGCAGGTGGAATCGGGCCGATCGAACAAAAATTCGGGCCACTCGCTCTCTGGTGGCAGATGGTGGCGTGCGAGTTATCTGCGACTCCATTTGACGCTAGCGGCGACTAGTCGACCTTTGCGTTCGAAATCTTGACGACCTTGGTCCACTTGTCAGTTTCCGCGCGAATAAACGCAGCGAACTGATCGGGTGTCGTGCCGCCGGGCTGTGCGCCTTGCGAGACGAATCGCTCTCGCACTTCGGGAACGGCAAGCGCTTTTGCAACGTCGGCTTGGATCTTGTCAACGATGGCGCGTGGTGTGCCAGCCGGCGCAAATAGCCCGAACCACGAGCTGGCGTCGAACCCTTTCAGATTTGCCGCCTCTTCCACGGTAGGGGTGTCGGGCAATGCGGTCGAGCGATCGCGCGAGGTCACCGCGAGTGCCTTCAAGCGCCCGCTTTTTATATGCGGGAGCGCGGACGGCAGGTTGTCGAACATCACATTGGTATTGCCGGCAAGCAAATCTGTCAACGCGGGCGCGGACCCACGGTAGGGCAGGTGCACCATATACGTCCCGGTCATTGTCTTGAAGAATTCTCCAGTCAAATGGATAGACGTCCCGTTACCGCTCGACGCCATGTTCAACTGCCCGGGCCGTGTCTTCGCATAGGCAATGAACTCGCTGACCGTGTTCACGGGCAGCTTGGAATTGACCACCATCACGTTGGGAACACCGGCGGCCAACGTGATCGGCACGAAATCCTTGACGGGGTCGAACGGCATTTTGTTGCCGCTCTGTGCGAAGAGCGCAGCATTGATCGAGTGCGTGCCGACAGTGCCCATCAACAGCGTGTAGCCGTCGTTCGGGCTCTTCGCGACCAGCTCAGAGCCGATATTCCCGCCAGCGCCGGGACGATTCTCGATGACGACTGGCTGCTGCCACATCTTGTGCAACTCGGCGCCGAGTGAGCGCGCAACGATGTCGGTTGTACCTCCAGGCGGAAACGGCACAATGATGCGCACCGGCTTCGACGGCCAACTCTGCGCTTGCGCGGTTAGCGAAAAAATCGCCAGCGCAGCCGCTGCAAACCAATGCTCCATAGAAACACGCTGCATTTTTATCGCTCCCGGAAAGTGGTGGGCGAAGTCTGCCTTCGCTGTGATCGTTCGTCTATGCTGGCCGCAGCATGACGAAGTTCGTACTGGCACTGGACCAAGGGACGACGAGCTCGCGAGCAATCGTGTTCGACCGCCGCGGGCGCATCGTTTCCAGCGCGCAGCAGGAGTTCCGGCAGATTTTTCCGCAGCCGGGTTGGGTCGAGCACGATGCTGCCGAAATTTGGTCGGCGCAACTGCAATGCGCGCAAACCGCACTGCGGCAGGCAGGCGCAAGCGCACGCGACGTTGCCGCAATTGGTGTCACCAATCAGCGCGAGACCACTGTCATCTGGGATCGCGCCACCGGCACTCCGATCGCGAACGCCATCGTTTGGCAGGATCGCCGTACCGCCGATCGATGCAAAGCCCTGCGCGAGCGCGGCGTCGAATTCCGCGTTACCCAACAAACCGGGCTGCTGCTCGACCCGTATTTCTCAGCGACCAAGATCGAATGGCTGCTCGACCACGTGCCGGGAGCGCGCGTCCGTGCTGCGCGCGGCGAATTGGCATTCGGCACGATCGATACGTGGCTGATCTGGAATCTGACCGGGGGCGCCGAGCATGTCACCGACGTCAGTAATGCGTCGCGCACGCTGCTGCTCGATCTTCACTCGCTTTCGTGGAGCGACGAGCTGCTTGAGTTGTTCAATGTTCCGCGCTCGGTGTTGCCGCGTGTGGCAGCGTCGAGCGAAGTGATCGGCGCCACGGTGCCGGAGCTCTTTGGTGAGCCGATCGCGATCGGCGGCATCGTCGGTGATCAGCAGGCCGCGACGTTCGGCCAGGCGTGCTTCGGCATCGGCATGGCGAAGAACACGATCGGCACTGGCGCTTTCATGCTGATGAATGTAGGCACGCGCCCGCAGGCCTCGGACAACCGGCTGTTGGCAACGGTAGGCTGGAAGCTGAGCCATCCGATGAGCACGTCGTACATGCTCGAAGGCAGTGTCTTTGTTGCGGGTGCGGTCGTGCAATGGCTGCGTGATGGACTCGGGCTATTTGCGCATTCGGACGATGTCGAAGCGCTCGCGCGGCAGGTCGAGGATCATGGCGACGTGTTCCTAGTGCCCGGCTTTGCCGGACTCGGTGCGCCGCACTGGGACGCTGAGGCGCGCGGCGCGATCGTCGGATTGACGCGCGGCACGACCAAGGCGCATATCGCGCGCGCGGCGCTGCAGTCGATCGCGTTCCAGTCGGCCGACGTATTGGCAGCGATGCAGCGCGACGCTCATCAGCCGTTGACCGAAGTCAGAGTCGACGGCGGTGCGGCCAAGAACGATCTGTTGTTGCAGTTCCAGGCAGACATCACCGGTGTACCGGTAGTGCGGCCAGAAGTGACGGAGACTACTGCGCTCGGAGCGGCCTACCTCGCCGGCTTGGCAATGCGTTTCTGGAGCGGACTAGACGAAATTTCGAATCTATGGCGCACGGAGCGCCGCTTCGAGCCCGCGATGGAAGCTTCGCAACGCGACGAGTTGATCGCGCGCTGGCACAAGGCGGTGGAGCGCTCGCGATCTTGGGCGTGATTGCCTCCGCGGTGATCGGGCGTGCGCAGTTGCTCGCTCAGTTGCGGGAGCCCCGCGAGTGGGACGTCGTCGTGATTGGCGGCGGAGCAACCGGCCTGGGTATCGCGCTCGATGCAGCGGCGCGCGGCTTTCGCACTGCGCTGATCGAGGCGCGGGACTTCGCAAGCGGAACGTCGAGTCGAAGCACGAAGCTGATTCACGGGGGTGTGCGCTATCTGGCGCAGGGCAATTTAAACCTCGTACGCGAAGCGCTGTACGAGCGTGCCTTGCTTCTTAGCAATGCACCCACGCTGGTGCGGCCGCTGAAATTCATCGTGCCGTGTTATCGACCATTCGAGCGCGAGGTCATGCGCATCGGGCTCGGCATTTACGACGCTCTTGCA
>JACCYC010000132.1 GCA_013696665.1 Burkholderiaceae bacterium
GCTGTAGTCGGGCTTCGCCGTGCCTTCCATGATGCCTTTGATATCGCGAAACTGCCGTCGCACTTCCTCGACGACTGCACCGGCTGCGCGACCGACTGCCTCCATCGCCATTGCGCCGAACAGGAACGGAATCAGGCCGCCGATGAATAGGCCGATGATCACGTACGGGTCAGATAAATCGAAGGTCACGTTGAGACCGGCTGCGGCAAGCCCACCGGTGTAATCGGCGAACAACACCAGCGCAGCCAAAGCAGCCGAGCCGATCGCATAGCCTTTGGTCACGGCCTTGGTCGTGTTGCCGACCGCATCGAGTGGATCGGTGACATCACGCACCGCTTTTGGCAGGCCAGCCATTTCAGCAATACCACCCGCGTTGTCGGTAATCGGTCCGTAGGCGTCAAGCGCAACGATGATGCCGGTCATCGACAGCATTGCGGTGGCGGCGACTGCGATGCCGTACAAATCCGCCAGCCAGTACGAAGTCAGAATTGCCGCACAGATCGCAATCACCGGCCACGCGCATGACTTCATTGACACCGCAAGGCCGGCGATGATGTTGGTCGCATGACCGGTGGTCGAAGCCTGCGCGACGTACTTAACCGGCTTGAACTGCGTGCCGGTGTAGTACTCGGTGATGTAAACCAGTGCAGCGGTCAGCACGAGTCCAACCACGGCGCACAGATACAGGCTCATCACTGTGACCTTGCTCGACACCGCACTTCCGATCACCGGGCCGAGAATCCATTCAGTGACCGGATAAAACAGCACCAGCGATATTCCGCCTGCCACCAGCAGCCCGCGATACAGCGCGTTCATGATCTTGCCACCTTCGCGCGCCTTGACGAACATGCAACCGACAATCGAAGCCAGGATCGACACGCCGGAAATCACCAGCGGATAAATGATGCCGGCGTCACCGGCGCTGCGGAAGACAAAACCGCCCACCAGCATCGTTGCGATTACTGTGACGGCAAACGTCTCGAACAGGTCGGCGGCCATCCCGGCGCAATCGCCGACGTTATCGCCAACGTTGTCTGCAATCACCGCCGGGTTGCGCGGATCATCTTCTGGAATACCGGCTTCAACTTTGCCCACCAGGTCGGCGCCGACGTCCGCACCCTTGGTAAAAATACCGCCGCCCAAGCGAGCGAAGATCGAAATCAGCGACGCTCCGAAGGCGAACCCAATCATCGGATGCAACAGCTCGCGCACGTTCGCGGCCGAGTGTGTCTCGCGCAGCACCCAATAGAACCCAGCGACGCCGATCAGTCCGAGACCGACCACCAGTAAGCCGGTAATCGCGCCCCCGCGGAATGCAACGTTTAGCGCGGGATTCAAACCCAGCGTGGCGGCCTGCGCGGTGCGCACGTTGGCGCGCACCGACACATTCATGCCGACGTAGCCTGCGGCCCCGGACAACACCGCGCCGAGCACGAAGCCGAGCGCAGTCCACAGGCCGAGCTGCGGCACGATAGCGATGATGACCGCAAGCACCACACCGACAAGCGCGATCGTCCTGTACTGGCGATTCAAATACGCTTGCGCGCCTTGTTGTATCGCGGCCGCAATCTCCTGCATTCGAGCATTGCCCGCGGGCTGCTTCAAAATCCAGGTAATGGACCAGGCGCCGAAGACCACGGCCGCCAAGCCGCAGATAAGCGCGAGTGCCAATCCAGACATGCTGTTCTCCTTGTTGAAACTTTCTAGTTCAAATCAAAAAAAATTCACGACTCCAGCGCTGCAGCGACGCGTTGCTTAATCTCATCAACGCTTCCGACTCCCGAGATGCGCCGATATCTTGGAGCGCCCGCGACGCCACTGTGTGCCATGTTCGAGTAATAGCTAACCAGCGCGCTGGTCTGGTCGCAATAGACCTGCAGACGCTTGCGTACGGTTTCTTCCTTGTCGTCGTCGCGCAGAATCAGTGGCTCTCCGGTGTGATCGTCGCGGCCCTCAACTTTTGGAGGGTTAAATTTGACGTGATAAACGCGGCCGCTTTGCAAATGGACTCTGCGCCCGCTCATGCGATCGATGATGTCTGAATGCGGCACGTCGATTTCCAGCACATAGTCGAGCCGAACGCCCGCATCCTGCATGGCCTCGGCTTGCGGGATCGTGCGCGGAAACCCGTCGAACAGATATCCGGCGCGGGTATCTGCGGCACGCAGCCGCTCGGCAACCAGGCCGATAATGATGTCATCGGACACGAGGGCGCCCGTATCCATCACTTTCTTGGCGGCGATCCCGAGCGGTGACCCGGCTGCAATTGCAGCACGCAGCATGTCCCCTGTGGAAATTTGCGGAATTTTGTATCGCTCCTTGATAAACGCCGCCTGCGTGCCTTTGCCGGCACCCGGTGGCCCGAGCAGTATCAGTCGCATGCTCCTGTCCTGACTTATGTTTTAGTTTTACGCGACTGCAACGAAGCGCGCGAGTTTACCCAAATGAGCTCAGCAAATGAAAACGGACCGTTAACGGCCCGTTTTCGATCTCGAAACTCTTCGCGCCTATTCGATTTTGACGGTTTCCATGTTCAGCGCATTGTCCGGCCGGTGCACAACAGTCACGTTGCTGCGCATCGCCCACGGGATCATCTGGCGATGCAGCGGCACATGGTGGACTTTTGAGTTGTGCTCTGCGATCGCCTGGCGGATTATTTCACGCCGCTTTTCGGGCACGGGTTCCGTCGCGGCGGCATCGATCAATTCGTCGAGTTTGGGATTGACGTAGCGGCCGTAATTGAAGGAGCCATAGCCGGTCTTGTCGTCCTTGGAGTGCAGCACGGGTGACAGCATCGTTTGGGCATCGGTGATGGCGCCGCCCCACCCAAGCATGTACATGCTGGTGTCGTACTTCTCGAGCTTCGGGAAATAGGTGGCGCGTGGTTGTGTGCTCACCTTGGTGTTGATGCCGATCTTCGCGAGCATCGACGCGACCGCGATGCAAATTTCCTCATCATTGACGTAGCGATTGTTCGGGCAATCGAGCGTCACTTCGAAGCCATTGGGATATCCGGCTTCGGCGAGCAGCTGCTTTGACCGGTTCACGTCGTATGGCAGTCGCTTTTCGGCCTCCGGGTTCGACGCGGTGATCGACGGTGTGATGCCGCCGGTGGGCACCGCGGAGCCCCGCATGATGCGCGAACGAATCGCGTCGATATCAATCGCGTGATACACCGCCTGGCGCACTCGCACGTCCTTGAATGGATTTTTCCCTTTGACATTCGAATACAAAAGCTCGTCGCGCATCTGGTCGAAGCCAAAGAACACGACGCGGTTCTCCTGGCCCCGAACCACCTTGGTTCCTTTGTTTTCTTCGATCCGGCGCAAATCCTGCGGCGGCGGATCGAGCACGAAGTCGATTTCGCCCGAAAGCAACGCGGCGGTGCGAGTGGCATCCGCACTGATCTGCGTGTAAGTCACTTCGGTGACATTTCCGTTTGCACGCCCCTCCTTGATCCCCCACCAATCAGGGTTTCGCTTCAGCACGGAGCGAATACCTGGCTCGCGCGTCCCGAGGATCCAGGCGCCGGTACCGTTGGCGTTGCGTGACGCGAACGTTTCTTCCTTGCCTTTGAAGTCAAGCGGACGCTCGACCTTGTTCTTGATTGCCCACGCCTTGCTCATGATGTAAATCGTGGTGGCATGCTCAAGCGTGACCGGATTGGGCTTGTCCTGCACGAACTCGACAGTGAAGTCATCCACCTTGCGGGGTTTGCCAACCGGAATGGCGTACTGGCGCAGCTGCGAGTTCGGATGACTTGCACGTTCAAAGGAGAACACGATGTCATCCGCGGTAAGCGGAGAACCATCGTGGAACTTGACGCCTCTGCGCAGTGTGAAGCGCCAGGTGGTCGGGTTGACTTGCTGCCAGCTCGTCGCCAGGCCCGGCACCAGGTTCAGCGCGTTGTCGCGCATTACCAGCGTGTCGTGCACTGACTGCGAAAACAGGTTCGTCAGGCCCTCGTTCTGCGAAAAAGGGTCGGCGGTCTGCGGGTCGCCCTGCGACGACCAGCGCAAAGTTGCAGCATTGATTCCGCCGCAGGCCAAGGCGGCAACCATTGCGGTGAAAAGAAAAGCGGCGCGGCGCACGATGGTGTTCATAAGCTCTCCAATGAGGCATCCAGGAACTGCTATGCAGGAATTGCTTCGAGTTTAATCGCGGATCATCGCTCGCACTCGCTGCAGGTCGTCGGGGCTATCGACGCCCGGCGGCAGCGCGTGATCGAGTTTAAGAACGACGATGTTAATTCTGTGTGCTATCGCGCGCAGCTGCTCGAGCTTCTCGTGCGATTCGATCGGGGGAACGGCCAGGCCGGTGAAGCGCAGCAAGAAACCCGCGCGATACGCGTAAAGCCCGACGTGATGCCATGCTGGCAGGCCTGGCGGAAGTGCTGCCCGACTTGCCGCAAAAGCATCGCGCGACCATGGCATCGGGGCTCGGGAGAACGTGATTGCGCAATCATGCTGATCGATCACTACCTTGACCACATCGGGCGAGAAAAAATCCATCGCGCTTCCGATCGGATGTGCGGCGGTTGCGATCTCGCAATCGGTGCGCGCATCCAGCAGAAGCGCGACATTGCGTGCGACGGTAGGCGGTAACAGAGGCTCATCGCCCTGCATGTTGACCACGATTGCGTCGGGCGAGAGGCTGAGCTGAGCGGCCGCTTCCGCCAACCGATCGGTGCCGGTCGCGTGAGACGTTGACGTCAGTATGCATTCGACATCGTGCTGAGTGCAGGTTTCGACGATCTGCGGGTCGTCGCCGGCTACGACGACTCTGCTGGCTCCGCTTTGTCTTGCCTGGCGTGCTACGCGCACAACCATCGGCACGCCACCGATATCCAACAACGGCTTGCGCGGCAGCCGGGTGGAGCCGAGACGGGCCGGCACGATAACGATGAAGTTCACCACGAGACTGCGCAGCCCTTGCTAGCGTCCGATCTCGGAAAGCTCCACCTTTCGTGCGTCCGACTCGAGCATCACGGGGATTCCGTCACGTATCGGATACGCGAGTGCGTCGGCTTTGCACACCAGCTCTTGCGCGGTCTTGCGATACTCAAGCAGCCCCTTGCAAACCGGGCAGACAAGAATGTCAAGCAGGCGATGGTCCACCGGAGGTTCTCCTCGAGATACGTGCGATAACTGCGTCGACCAACTCCGCATCGACGTGAGTCGTTAGTGGGACCACCCAAAGCCTGGCGTCATTGGCGAGCGCTGCGTTGTCGGCGCATTTTACGGCGTCCTTTTCAGTGATCAGGATGCGATCCGCGGAACATTCGGCAAACGGGTCAACTGCGTAGTCGTAGTGGTCGGCAAGCGGCATCGCGTCGATGTCGAGCCCGGCCGCGCGCAACATCTCGAAGAATTTTTCGGGCGCTCCGATTCCGGCGGCGGCGGTGAACCGCCAGCGGTGCGCGCGTTGTTCGGCGGCAAGCGCGGCGAG
>JACCYC010000139.1 GCA_013696665.1 Burkholderiaceae bacterium
GTCGCGCTGGGCGCCATCGTTTACCGCGACCATTGCGCGAGCTGTCACGGCGCGAATCTGGAAGGCCAGCCAAATTGGATGTCGCGCAAGCCCGATGGCCGCTTTCCGGCGCCCCCGCACGACGAGACCGGCCACACCTGGCATCACCCGGACGGGACCCTGTTCGATCTGACCAAGCTGGGGCTTAAACCGCCGCTGGCGCCGGCCGGATATCAAAGCGACATGCCGGCGTTCGGCCCGGTGCTGACCGACGAACAGATATGGGCCGTGCTGGCCTTCATCAAAAGCCGGTGGCCGGAGAAGATTCAGGCACGACACAGCAGCATGAACGAGAGAGCGTCGCGGTGATTGACGCGCCCGATGCGGCGGCGAAGTTATTGATGTCGCGAACGCGGCGTTGGCTCGCTTTTACCGAGCTGCCCGAGTTCAACGTGGCTATCTTCGCGTTACTGCTTAACTATCCGTGGGAGTTCTTGCAGGTGCCATTGTTTGCCGGCATGGCAGACGCGCCACATTGGGAAGCTGTCAAAGGATGCGCGATGGCAACGCTGGGCGACATCGTCATCATGCTGATCGCTTACTGGTTGGTGGCCGTCATCGCGCGCAGCCGATTCTGGTTCGCCGCGCCGACGGCCGCGCAACTGATGATGTTCGTTGCCGTCGGCGTAACGATCACCGTACTCATCGAGCTTCTTGCGCTGCGCGGATGGTGGTTCGGCAGCTGGGATTACTCGCCGCTGATGCCGGTCATACCCGGCATCGGAGTCGGATTGTCGCCGCTCGCTCAGTGGGTTGTATTACCGCTGCTGACTGTGTGGTTCGTGCGCAGGCAATTGGCGGCTTCTGGCCGAGCTTAGGTGTCGCGTGCGTGACGCTGTCCGTGGCGTATATCGTGCTCTGAGCGAGACAAGTTGCTTCTCCAGCGCCGCCAGCGAACCCAGCCTGGCGCACCCGCTGCAGCTGCGTATCAACTAATTCATTCGCCTCGTGACATCTCGACGCTGGACGATCGCTCAATGGGGCAGACTGATTCAGGCGCCGAGCTAGATGACATGGTGTTGCATGATGAACATGAAGGCATGGTTTGGATGATGGGCGGCGGCGCGGTGGTCGGAATCCTGGTCGTCGTGCTGCTGCTCGTGAGCATCGCTGTCGGGGTGAAATATCTCAGGTCGGGCCGTCACCAACCACCCAGAGTCTGATGGGGCACCTTCCGCCGCTTCGATGAAGCGCTACTGATTTTGGCAACGCTGCGGAGGAAAAGCTACGACCTGCTCGATGCAATCAGCGGCGGCGCGGTGCTGCGCGTGCGACCCAAGGCGATGACGGTCGCGGTAATCATCGCGGGGCTGCTGCCGATCATGTGGGGTGAAGGGACCGGCTCCGAAGTGATGCAACGCATCGCCGCGCCGATGGTCGCCGGCATGATCACCCCGCCGCTGCTGTTGATGTTGATCGTGGCGATTCAAGAGGTTCATAAGGACAGGGACTTATCCGCCGCCAGCGCCGCCGTCACGTAGTCGCCCATGTTTTTGTACGTCGCAGTCTCTACCCAATTCTCCGGCGTGACATGGCGGCCCTTCGCGCAGGCTTCGCACACCCACAGAGGAATTTTGTCGGCGAGGAGCGATTCGACGATCGCTTTCATCGGCGGCATGTTGATGCCCTGGATCTTGTCGTAGACGTTCTTGTTCGCGATGTTCACGCCCTCGCCCTGAACCCAGACGACCACTTCATGACCTTGTCCCACCGCGGTTTTTGCGGCGAGCATTCCAAGCGTCGCCCGAGTCGGATCATCGGTCCCGGAACTTACACATACGATTACTTTCACTTTGATTCTCCAAGTTGTCTGATCATCCCTGCGGGCTGGACGTCATTTGTTCGCAGTACTCTTTCAGTTCCCCAGGCAGATGCTGCGGGCAATGCCCACACTGGCGGTTCGCCGGTACCGCGTAATCGATGAATTTCGGATAGGGTAGCTTGAGCTCGGTCATCAGCTGCACGAAATCCGCGAGGCTGCGCTCGTGGCCCAAGCGCGGGTTACGCTGCTTTTCTTGCGCGACCGTCGAGACGTGGCGGCCTTGATAGTCGTGAGCGGGAAACACCAGTGTGTCCGCGGGAAGCGTGAAGAGCTTTTCGCGAACGCTCCGATAAAGGGTGGCAGCATCGCCGTTCTGGAAATCGGTGCGCCCGCATCCATCGATGAGCAAGGCGTCTCCCGTGAAGACCCGGTCGCCCAGTGCATAGGAGAAGTGGCCGTCCGTATGGCCGGGCGTATGCAGCGGAGTGAAAGTGAGGCTTCCGACTGCAAACGGCTTGCCCTCTTCGATGCCGACATCAGCGCAGGGCAGCCGGTCGATGGCAGGCGCGGCAATCTTGCTTCCGACTTCCCCTTTCAACCGCAAGGCCGAGGTGACGTGATCGGCATGAATATGCGTCTCCAGGGTGTAGGCGAGCTTGACGTCGAGAGAGCGGGCGACCGAAAGATCGCGCTCCCAGCTCGGCAACACCGGGTCGATCAAGACGGCGAGCCGCGTCTCTTCGCATGCAATGAGATAGCTGTAAGTGCTGGACAGCGGCTCAAAGAGCTGGCGAATAATCACTGGAGACTTCCTGTACTGTTTCCTGATCGGCTCAACTGTGTGGCCTCGCTTGGGGCGCCGGCGTCGGCGGCCTTCCGATGACACATCCCCAGCGCGCACATTGCCGCGCAGGGCAGCAACGCGATCGGCAGAACGGGCACGCCCAGCGCGATGAGCCAGCTTGTACTTGCGAGCGCCGCCGCGGTCACGGCAATGATTCCTATCGGCAGGGCGTACTTCGGTAAATTCATGATGGTCCCCTCTATTAACGATGAATCAGGTCTAGGCTTCCCTAGATTTGTCGGACACTCACCTAAGCTCACATACTCGTTTTCGAACGATCTGGGCTGACGTAACTGGGCGTCGCGGCGTCGCCGCGGATTGTAGAAGCGCTCGATGTAATCGAACACGTCCGCCCGCGTCGTCGTGTGTCAGATAACTTTTCCGGCGCGTCCTTTCGGTCTTCAACGACGAGAAGAAACACTCGATCGCCCGCGTTGCCCCAACAGAGCGGTTGCGCACTCGGGCCTGGGCTTTACACTGCCATATGCTTTACCACATGGAAGCCAGCATGTTTCGCGAGATGGTGGTGTCATGAACGCGATCCCGGAGATCAACGCGAATGGCAAGGACGATCGCACTCGCGCCATCGGCTCAGGCTCGTCCGATGTCGAATCCGGGCTGCGGTTGCGCTACAAGATCGCACGGCAGTTTGCGCTTATATCGGGGTCGAGTGGCAGTGCAAGTTGGGAAACACCGCGACTTCGCGCGCGCCGCCGGCGAGGGCGTGTGCGATACCAGTCCGTCGCGGGTGTGCGAATCTGGTTCTAGAAACGGCCTCGCTTACAGAACGCATCAGCCGCAGCGCCGCAACAGCGCCGCGATCGGCAGGCCGATCAATCCCATCGGCAGGCCCGGTTCAGCAGCAAGGTTAAAATTTTGCTGCCCACCGGCGTTAACTGACGCGATCAAGGTGAAACTAAATGGACCCGGCGAACCCGATGAACTGCGGCATGATGGACATGCAAGGCATGGGCTGGATGATGGGCGGCATGGCGCTGGTATCGATTCTGACCGTCGTGTTGCTCGTGCTCGGTATCGCCGCGCTATGGAAGTACCTGAGAGCGGATCGTAAGCCTCGGGCCGAGACATAAGCGGAGCAGGCGCTTGGCTGCCGCGCGTGCAACGGTACTCGTCACCGGCAGCAGCGGCTTCATCGGCCGCGCCGTCAGCATGCGGCTGGCCGAGCACTACGCGGTGGTCGGTCTCGATCGTGACCCGCCGCCGCATCCACTTCCGGCTGCCGAATTCTTTCCTA
>JACCYC010000168.1 GCA_013696665.1 Burkholderiaceae bacterium
CTACCGGTTGGCTCTGGGCCCAGGCGGGTCCGCCGGGCAGCCAGTTCGGCTGCGGTACGGCTACGTGATTCGCGCTCATAGCGTTGTAAAAAACGACGCCGGCGCGATCACCGAAGTGCACGCCGAATATTTGCCTGAGACCAAAAGCGGTTCGCCGGGCGCCAACAGCGTCAAGACCCGCGCCGCGATCCACTGGCTGCCGGTGGCGCATAGCATTGCCGCCGAAGTACGCGTATTCGACCGCTTGTTCACCGACCCGTACCCCGACGCCGGCGACAAGGACTTTCGCGCGTTGATCAATCCCGCCAGCAAGGAAGTTCTGCAGGCGTACATCGAACCGTCATTGGCGCACGCCAGACGAGACGACAAATTTCAGTTCGAGCGCAACGGGTATTTCGTAGCCGATCGGAAAGACCACACGAGCGAGCTGCCGGTCTTCAACCTGGCGGTGACGTTGAAGGATGCGTGGACAAAGTAGCGAAAAGTTCGACCGCGTTTTCTCATTCGCCCAGAACGACCCACGCAGGCGCGTGATCGCTTGGCTTTTCTTTCCCCCGCATGGCTTTGTCGACGCCTGCTTCCTTTAACAGCGGTGCCGCTCTCGAGTTCAGCAGCAGATGATCGATGCGCAAACCGGCATCGCGCGACCAGCGGTTTCTGAAGTAGTCCCAGTACGTATAAATCGGTTTGTCGGGATGAAGCTTGCGAATCGCATCAGTCCAGCCCCAGCCTAGTAACTCTCGATAGGCAGCTCGCGTTTCGGGCTGCAGCAATGCATCATCCTTGTACGACCGCGGCGAATAGATGTCGCCGATGTCGTCAGTTGCAACTACGTTGTAGTCGCCGGCCAGAACGACCTGCTGATCGCAATTGAACAGTTGCGTTGCATGATCGATCAAGCGCTTGAACCAGGCAAGCTTGTAGTCGAACTTCGGGCCGGGGTGTGGATTGCCGTTCGGCAAATAAATCGAGCCGACTATGACGCCGTCGACATCGGCTTCAAGGTAACGACTGTGCGTGTCATCAGGATCGTTCGGCAGGCCGCGCCGCCGCTCCTTGGGATCAGCGCCCTTTGCCAGAATCGCGACGCCATTGAACCCTTTTTGGCCATGCCATATCGCGCCGTACCCTGCGCTGCGAATAGCCAACTCGGGAAACGTGGCGTCTGAGGTCTTGAGCTCCTGCAGGCACACGATGTCGGGACTCGACTCGTCGAGCCACTCGAGAAGCCGTGGCAATCGGCTGGTAATGCCGTTGACGTTGAAGGTGGCGATTTTCATGGACCGCGTCAATATGCAGCATTGGATGAATGCGACACTTTAACAAGCCATGAACGAGCAAACGACTACGCGACGCAGACGCTGAAATACTAAAACCGCGCGGCACAACCTGCGAACGTGCGCTTCTCAATTCGAACGGTGACGCGAGCCCCGTAGGCGGTTTCGGACCTGCCGTCACTGCACATCTGCGGATTCACTTCGATGCGAACCGGAGTACCTTCGGCTGACTGCGCATCGTAATTGCGGGCAAGCGTATCTCTAGTTGTTTGGGTGAGACCCACCGTTTTGAATGCTGCGACCGGAAGCTTTAGGGATATCTTGTCCGGGAGTTCGAGAATTGCGGTGGCGTCCGTTACAACGAGCTGCCACGCCGGCGGTCCACCATTTGCAAGCAGTTGAACCTTGGGCGCAATATCCTTCGGCAGGGTCTTACACGACTCGACGGTGCCAAGCGCTCGCTGAAACTGATGCGCGGTGATGTTTGTCTTGCCGCGATCGCCGCGCATCTCGACATACAACGGTCGATAACGGTGCAGCATGATCTGCCGTACTGCACCCACTCCCGCGCGCAGCGAGCCGTTCGGTGTCTTATCGTCAATTGGGAACAGTTGCGTCGACATGGCGCCGCCGACGCACGCCTGATACTGCAGCACCCCTGCGGCGCCCTCACTGACGAACCCCCGCAACTCCGCCGCACTTCCGCCAGAGGCAGCGAGTGCCAGCCCACAGAAAAAAAACACGCGCCGTGCAGAGTGAAAACTGCAGCGGCGCGCCTGTGCGGAGATTCTAATCAAGCCGGGAGCGATGGGTGCCCCGTGACCATGCTGGAGTTGAAGAGGCTAATTTTCTCGGACGCTGGCACACCCATCGCCAGCGCGGGACTGCTAGGCGCGATGCCCAGATAGTCCTGGATAGCGGTGTGTACGTGGCTCGGGCTGAGCACGACTCCATTGGGATCAGGCGCCCCCGTCCTTGGATTAATTGCCCGCTGCTCGTGACGCGGCCCTGTGTAACCCACAGTGCGATTCCCTAAGCCGGAGCCGGGTGGGAGCATCAGCATGTAACTGCCACCGACGTTATTGTGGTCCTTGCCACCGCTACCGTTTAGCAGCGTGCGGCCAAACTCGGAGCCCACCATCACGAACAGACGGTCAGTCAGTCCCCGCACGGCCGCTTCATCCCAAATGAAGGTCAGCGCGTTCGTTAAACGCGTTAGTGATCCGTTCGCCCCGTTGTAGTCCTCGATGTTTCCATGCGAATCGAAGCCCCCGCGGCTCACCTGGATTGCCGCGGTTATTCCTGCCTGGGCTCCAATCAAACCCACCTGGATGTCGGCGAACTGCTGACTGAAAGTTGCAGGAATCAGAGCTGCGACCGTTTCCAACCGCACTCGTGCTTCCTTGCCGGCGATGAATTGCTCAGTGATCAGCCGCTCCTTCGGCAACATCACACCCTTCGACTTTAGCGCCTGGAGCCGCGCATCGCGCACGGCAATGGTCCTGTCCACGTCAGATTGCTTCATGAAATCTTGAGTCGCGCTCGCTGCGTTAGGTGTCACGAGCTGACGTAGTTGATCTCCATTCGGCACTGGCGTAGGCGTGACGAACCCTGCACTTATCATGGCATTACCGTCGTCGCGCGCCATCCAGGCGACAGGCTGGCCCGGACCGTATTTGGCAGCGTGCAATTCGCAAATCGGCGCGAATCCCATTTCCAGCTTGCCTGTCGAGAAACGCCGGCTCCCGTCCTCGTGGCTGTTCGTTGCGGTATTCACGCCGTTGACGAATAGCAATTGATTCTGGAACCGAGCCGCAAATGCTGCGTTGTTACCCATCGGCGCCATGGCCAGATTTCCGGCCCTTACAACGGGCGTTCCGGCGGTCGTGTAGTTGTTGATTCCCATTCCAATCGCCGGATCAGTTAAGGAATCGTGGTCGATGCCGCCATCTCCGTGCACGTAGACCAGAATCTTGCCGCTGGCGGCCTGGGCATTAGCGAGCGGCAGAAGTCCCCACGAGGGAAATATCACACCGGAAGCCTTCGCCGTATTTAAGAGGAATTCTCTGCGGTCCATTTAAATCACTCCTGTAATTTGGCTGGTCATCCGATTAAAAAGTCGTAAAGGCAGGGTCAGCGGTCATGTACATCACGACTGCAGCCCATGCACGTCCCATACCGCTTGCATCGTTGCCATCATTGAGCTGGCACGTCGTTGGGCGAGCCGATGCGGTCATACGGTCGTTGTATACGGCCTCCAGCAACTGCAACGTCCGCTGAACTTCCGCATCGGTCGTTGTAACGCGCTGGTTCCACAGGTGCTCGTGCAAGTACACGATGTTGGCCAGGACCTTGTCTTTACCCGCTTGAGTCGCAGGGGTATCCGTCATCGTCACGTTAGAGAACAGCAAACGGGCGGGAGGAGCCTTCGCAAAGTCTTCCGCCGTCCATCTGCAGCTGTTCCGTAGTAACGCGCCATCGAGCGTGGTGACCTGGTTAGTCGTGAAGTCTGTCTGCGGCGTCTTTTGTTGAACGCCGTCAAATGCACCGAACGCGAGGCCTGCACCTGCAAACGGATTGTTGAAGCCCACGTAGCCGGATCCCAACACACCGATGAACTTGTTGTTCAGCCGGCTCGTTGACAACAGATGGCCACTGCCAAGCGCACCCAGCGAGGCTGCACGTTGTGCGCTGACCGGTTCGGACAGACCGCTTGCACGCGCTTCCTTGCTTAACATCAGATCGACAAGCAGATCCTTGACCTTGTAACCGCTTGCTTTGAAGCGTGCCGCGATTTCTTTGAACTCTTCTTGCTGCGCGTTGTATGCAGCCAGGCGCGCATCAGCGTCGGGACCCGTGGTGTCCACCGGCGCTTGCAGCGGATCACGGTGGAACAACACCTTGTGAAAGAAGCCTACGGCACCCGTCGCAAAGCGCGCATCAGCCGCCATCTGGTCGCCCAGCCATTCGACTGCACGGGGGTTGTCGTAAGCATTCGGCATCGTCGCGGTGCCATAAGCCGGCGCTTTGCCGTCACGGAACCACTTGTCGCCCATCTGATAGAACTCGCCGCCCTTGGCGTCGTTCATGTAGTTGGTCGACATGTAGACGTTTGGCAGTGCGTGGGCCGTCGCGCCCATTCCATTCGGACGGAAGCGATTGTTCGGCGACCAGTTCTGCCAGGCAGATGCGATCGGATCCATGATGTCGTGGCAAACCGCGCAACCTGGGTTGTCCATCACGGTGACGCGGAACTGGCCGTCTTCGATCGGACGCGAGGCGAGCTGCGGTATGTAGACACCTTCAAAACGCTTCATCATCTCGCTGACGCGATGCCGATTTCGGTTGGTGTCGGTGCTCGGGAAGCGGTCAAGGATCGAGTGCATTGCGAGTACGCCCGCATGCTCACGATTGCCACCCATGCGTGCTTCCGGGATGACCGCTGGCAAAAATTCCGTGTCATTGGTCGGGTCCATGAAAGTGCCCTGGACCTGCGCGCCGAGCAACGGTGCCGTCACGGCATTTACAACCGTGTATTTGCCCGAAACGATGTCCGTCCACGGACGGTCATTGTTGATGATGTACTTCATCAAATTGACCGGCTCGTTGCGAACGGTGGTTTCGAAACGAGCACGCACACCGGCCGGCGGGTTGTTGTTATTGATGACGTCTGCTGCCATCGGGAAGTCAGCCGGGTTTAGACCGCGGTTGTTTCCGAAAACCACAACGCCATTGACCAGAAACTGCACCTGTCCAGCTTCTGTCAGGAAGCTATTGAACGCCG
>JACCYC010000179.1 GCA_013696665.1 Burkholderiaceae bacterium
CAAGCACGTACCGGCCGGCGACGCGCTCGGATGATTACGCAATTTATCAATACACATCGGGCACGACGCGCGAGTTGCCCGAAGCGGTACGTCACACGCACCGATCAATCGTGACGTTGATGGTCGCCGCGCTGTACGGCACCGGGTTGCGGCCGGGCGATCGCTTTTTCTGTCCGTCGTCGCCCGCGTGGGGGCACGGCTTATGGCACGGGACCTTGGCTCCGCTGGCGCTTGGTTTGACGATCGGCGCTTACGCAGGACGCTTCGACGCGGAACGACTGCTGAAGGCGTTGCACGATCATCGAACGACGAACCTTTCGGCGGCAGCGACGCACTACCGGATGATGCGAAATTCTGGAGCGGCCGCGAAATATCAATACGCGATCCGCAAACTGTCGTTTACCGGCGAGCCTATCGACCACGAGACCGCTGCTTTTGCGGAGTCGACCTTCGGCACTCCGGTGTGCAGCATGTATGGCACGACAGAGATTGGCGTCATTCTCGTCAACTATCCGGGCGCTTGCGACTTGCCGGTCAAGCCGGGCTCGCTTGGCAAGTCCATTCCCGGCGGCCGAGTCGAGGTGCATGACGCATCGGGGGAGCTCTGCGAGCCGGGCGTTACCGGAGAGCTGAAGGTGTGGCGCAAAGGCGAGTGGATCGCCACCAAGGATCTTGGTCGTGTTGACGCCGACGGATATTTCTATCACGGCGGCCGCGCGGACGATGTGATTATCTCGGCCGGGTGGACGATGAGTGCGGTCGAGCTCGAGAATGCCATCCTTAGGCATGCCGACGTGCGCGAAGCGGCCGCAATTGGAGTACCCGATGCGCTGCGTGGGCAGGTGGTCAAGGCATTTGTCGTCTCCGAGCGCGACGGCGACGATGCATTTACGCGCGAGATTCAAGACTTGGTACGTGCGCAGCTCAGCCAGCATGAGTACCCGCGCCAGGTTGAATTCGTCAGCGAGATTCCCAAGACACCGGCCGGCAAGGTCCATCGCAAAGTGCTGCGCGACCGCGAACGCGCCACGGCTACCGTCTAATCATCAGGAGACATCATGTTGTTGGAAAAAGAGGAGACAAAGACTGCGGCCACTCCCGGTCGGCTCTTTCCCGAGATCACCGAAGCGGGATTGGACGATCTCAGCCGGCGCATCGGAGTGAAGATCGGCGAGACCGCCGAACCGTGGTGCTACGAAGCGACGCGCGACAACATTCGGCACTATGCGCACGGCATCGGCGATGACAATCCACTGTGGTGCGATCCGAATTACGCAGCCACCACCCAGCACGGCGGCATCATTGCGTTGCCAAGCTTTCTGTTCAGTACGAGCCGCATCATTTCCGGCTACGTCGGTGGCCTGCCGGGCGTGCATGCGATGTGGTCCGGCGCTGACTGGACGTGGCACAAGACCGTGCATCGTAACGACGCCATCTCTACCGAAGCGTGGCTTAAGGATCTGGTCGAACACCAGACCCGCTTTGCTGGGCGCGCAATCCAGCAGACTTACCACGTCAATTTTTTCAATCAGCACGGGGACTTAGTCGCCGAAGCCGACAGCTGGTGCTTTCGCACCGAGCGCGATCATGCGCGCGACCAGGGCACCAAATACAAAGACGTTAAATCACGTGCGCCACGTCGCTACACCGACGAGGAACTGGCTGCGGGGTACCAGCTTTACAAGGACGAGAAAATACGCGGCGCCACACCCCGTTATTGGGACGACGTCACCGAGGGCGCGGCGCTGCAGACGATGTTCAAGGGCCCGATGACGGTGACGGGCTTCATTGCGTACGCGCAGGGATGGGGTGGCCTGTATATCCGCGCCAACAAGATCGCGTGGCAACTGATCGACGCGCATCCGGGCGTGGGCATCAAAAACCGCTTTGGCATTCCTGATTGCCCGGAACGCGTCCACTGGGAAGAGGAGTTCGCGTTGCAGGTCGGCGCACCGGGCGCATACGACTATGGTCCGGAACGCTGCTCTTGGCTGACGCACCAGCTGACGAACTGGATGGGCGACGCTGGATTCCTGCGGCGCGCGACGTGCAAGGTGCGGCGCCACAATCCGCAGGGCGACATGCTTTTCATCAACGGCAAAGTCAAACGCAAATATGTTGAAGACGGCCGTCACCTGGTCGAGATCGAGCAGGAGGCACACAATCAGGACAAGGAACAATCGGCAGTCGGCACCGGGGTGGTTGAGCTGCCCAGGCGCAAGTAACTTGAATCGATAGAGATGGCTTCGACTGAGACAAATCCTCGGGGCGCACTCGACGGCGTACGCGTGATCGATCTGTCGCGCGTACTGGCCGGGCCGCTGTGCACTCAGATGCTGGCCGACCATGGGGCGAACGTCATCAAGATCGAGCCACCGACAGGCGACGAGACACGCCGACTTGGCCCGCCATTCGACCGGCATGGCGACGCTGCGTATTTCTCAGCGGTGAATCGCGGCAAACGTTCGGTGTGTCTCGACCTCGCTCAGCCATCGGATCGAGGCGTCTTGCAAGGTTTGCTGAAAGACGCGGACGTGCTGGTCGAAAATTTTTTGCCGGGCACGATGAAGCGATGGGAGTTGGACGAGGCAACGCTTGCGGCGAAGTTTCCGCAGCTGATTTACTGCTCGATTACGGGCTTCGGTGCAGATGGTCCACTCGGCGGACTGCCGGGTTACGACGCGGTGCTTCAGGCAATGTGCGGGCTGATGAGTATCAACGGCTCGCCTGATTCCGGGCCCACAAAAATTGGCGTGCCGATCGTCGATCATCTGGCCGGGTACAACGCGCTAACCGGAATATTGCTCGCACTGCTGGCACGGCAGCGCTCCGGCAAAGGACAGCGGGTCGAAGCGACGTTGTTCGACAGCGCGCTGAGCCTGCTGATTCCACAGGCCGCGAACTGGATGTCTACAGGTGACGAGCCGGGGCTGCTTGGCAATGCGCATCCGAACATTGCGCCCTACAACAGCTTCAAGTCCAAGGGCGGTGAATTGTTTCTTGGGGTGGTCAACGATTCTCAGTTCCGGCGATTCTGCGAACAGACAGATCGCGCCGACTTGCTGGCGGACGAGCGCTTCAAGAGCAATGCGCTAAGGTTGCGCAACGGCGAAGCGCTGCGCGCAGAAATCGAGAAGACGTTGAGTCATCAGCAGGTCTCGGTTTTGTGCGAGCGATTGATGCGAAACGGCGTACCGGCGGGACGTGTCAACTCGGTGCCGGCAGCGTTCGCGGATCCACACACGGCGCATCGCAAGATGATGGTCGAGTGCGATGGCTATCGTGGGCTGGGGATTCCGGTGAAATTGTCGCAGAACCCCGGTCGTCCGGGACGCCGCCCGCCGCGTTTAAACGAGCACAGCGAAGAGATACGCATTGAAGCCGGGTTCAGCGCCGAACCGTCGATCACTTCAAGCCCGCTGTAATTTTTAGATACCTAACTTTGCATCGACGCAGATCGAGCAATCACAAACTAAGGAGACACCATGAAATTGATCCATCGCCTGGTCGGCGGCGTCGTCGGCGTGCTACTCGCTGCGAGCGCCGCAGCACAACCCTATCCGAACAAGCCGGTCCGCATCATCGTCCCTTACCAGGCGGGACAAGGCACCGACGTGGCGACGCGCCATTTTGCAGAGCAGCTGTCGAAGGCGCTCGGACAAGCCTTCTTCGTAGAGAACCGCCCGGGGGCAGGCGGCAACATCGGCACCGATCTCGCGGCGAAAGCGGCGCCCGACGGCTACACATTGACGATGGGTACCAACGCTACGCACAGCATGAATCAGTTCATGTATCCGTCGATGCCGTTTGATGCCGAGAAGGATTTCGAGCCAATCGTGCTGACCGGAATGCTGCCGATGGTCATTTCGGCGCACCCATCGTTTCCAGGCAATTCGCTCACCGACCTGATTGCGGCCGCCAAGGCAAAGCCCGATACGCTCAACATCGCCCTGCCCAGCACGACTGCGCGCATCGTCTATGAACTGCTGAAGGAGCGCACCAAAGCGCCGCTGTTCGGAGTTCCCTATAAAGGATCAGCTACGGCAATGGCCGAAACCCTTGGCGCCCAGGTGCCGCTGATCATCGATACGGTGACTGCGACGCGGCCGCTGGTCGCGGGTGGCAAGCTGAAGGCGCTCGCAATCACGACGTTGAAGAGCAGTGATCTATTGCCTGGCGTGAAGTCGGTAGCCGAGCAGGGGGTGCCTGAGTTTGAGGTGACCGCATGGAACGCGCTTTACGCGCCGCGCGGCACGCCTCCTGCGATCATCAAAGTCCTGAACACCGAGATGCTGAAGATTTTGAGTCAGCCTGACACCCGGCAGCGCCTGTTGCAACTCGGATACGAACCGGCGGGCGGGACCGGCGAAGAACTCGCAGAGTTTGGCCGCAACGAGCGCAAGAAGTGGGGACAGTTGATCAAGGCCGCCGGCATCAAGAGCGAATAGA
>JACCYC010000183.1 GCA_013696665.1 Burkholderiaceae bacterium
GTTGCGCCTTAAAGACCGGCACGAGCGTGACTTCATCGTGCAGCCAACCAGCGAAGAGGTGATCGCCGACATCGTGCGCGAATTGATCGGCAGCTACAAACAGTTGCCGGTCAATTTTTACCACATCCAAACCAAATTCCGTGACGAGCGGCGGCCGCGATTCGGAGTCATGCGCGGGCGCGAGTTCACGATGAAGGACGCTTACTCGTTCGATCGCGACGAAGCCGGCGCGCGCGCGAGTTATCTGGTGATGTACAACACATACGGGCGGATTTTTTCGCGCATGGGGCTCGAGTTTCGTGCGGTGGCGGCCGACACCGGCAGCATCGGCGGCACCGCAAGCCACGAGTTTCAGGTAATCGCCGACACCGGCGAGGACGCGATCGCCTACTGCCCTACGTCT
This sequence comes from Burkholderiaceae bacterium, assembly GCA_013696665.1. Lineage (GTDB taxonomy): Bacteria > Pseudomonadota > Gammaproteobacteria > Burkholderiales > Burkholderiaceae_F > JACCZX01. The sequence goes on from JACCYC010000183.1 coordinate 404, forward strand.
GACTATGCAGCGAACGTTGAAATGGCAGAAGCGCTCTCGCTGATCGATCAGCGCGCAGCGCCGAAGGCAGAGCTTCGCAAGACGCCCACTCCCGGCAAGGAAAAGTGCGAGAGCGTGGCGGAGCTGTTAGGCCTTCCACTGACGCGCACCGTGAAGTCAATCGTGCTGGCGGTCGATGACACGGCAGGCGGAGCAGCCAAGATCTGGCTCGCGCTGATTCGCGGCGACCATGAGCTCAACGAAATCAAAGCCGCCAAAGTGCCCGGGTTAAACAGCGGATTTCGATTCGCGACCGAAGCCGAAATCTTGCAACACTTCGGATGTAAACCAGGCTACCTGGGCCCCATCAGAATGCGGCTTCCGGTCACCATCGTGGCCGATCGAACCGTTGCCAACATGAGCGATTTTGTCAGCGGTGCCAACGAACAAGACTTTCACTACACAGGCGTTAATTGGGGTCGGGACTTGCCCGAGCCAACGGTGGCTGACCTTCGTAGCGTAGTTGCTGGCGATCCATCGCCGGATGGCAAGGGCGTGCTCTCGATTCAGCGCGGGATCGAAGTGGGCCATGTGTTTTCGGGCCTGCCGTATCCGGACATCATGAATCTTCGATTCACCGATGAAGGTGGGAAATTGCAAACCATGCTGATGGGGTGTTACGGCATCGGTGTCACACGGCTGCTAGGAGCAACGATCGAACAGAACCACGACGAGAAGGGAATTGTGTGGCCCGAGGCCATTGCGCCGTTTTCGATCGTCATCACTCCGATCGGATACGCAAAGTCGGAGCAGGTTCGCCAAGTGTCGGACCAGTTGTACGCCCAGTTGCAATCGGCCAACATTGACGTTCTGCTGGACGATCGGGACGAGCGGCCCGGTGTGATGTTCGCCGAAATGGAGTTGATCGGCGTGCCTCATCGCATCACGGTCGGAGAACGTGGATTGAAAGCCGGCAACGTCGAGTATGTCAACCGTCGGTCATTGGAGACAACGCTGGTTGCGGTAGCGGGCGCGTATGAATTCGTACGATCCCAGTTAGCGCGGCTGTGACGGTGACGACTCGTCACTTGCGTCGCCGTTTGCTCCTCGCAGGCGGTGCGACCGCATTTGCGCCACTTTTGGCCCCGTCGACAGCGCACGCGGGAGCACAGCAGTACGAACCCATGGCCGCGGCGGTGCGCATCGCGCTCGCGGCGCAGATAGCGGACACGCGCCCCCCGGAGCGGCGATTCGACAAAATCGAATCTCGCATTGCCTATCTCGCTTGGGTTGCTGAAATGTCGGCGCGGCTTGGCAATCGGGTGGGCGACTATGCAGCGCGTGTGGAGTTTCTTAAAACGCTCGACTACGAAGCGACGCGCGCCGGACTCGATCGCCAAATGGTGTTGGCGCTTATCCAGATCGAAAGTAATTTTCGCAAGTACGCAATATCGATCGCTGGAGCGCGCGGGCTGATGCAGGTCATGCCTTTTTGGACGCGCGTGATCGGTGACGGAGAATCGCGGCACCTGTTTTCGATGCGCACGAACCTGCGGTATGGCGCAGTTATTCTGCGGCATTACGTCGATATCGAACGCGGAGATCTGTTCATGGCGCTTGGCCGCTACAACGGGAGCCGTGGCCGAGCGCCGTATCCGGATTCGATATTGTCCGCGTGGAAAAGCAGGTGGAGCTACGAGGCGAAGGCGGTCGACGCTCCGGCGCCAACCGCGCGCACCGGCTAACGCAGGCGCCGCGAGCTACGCGGTCAGCGAGGCAGACCGGGCATTCCTTTCAGAGCGCCGAAGCCCCGCATCATCTTGGCCAAGCCGCCTTTTTTCATCTGCTTCATCATGGCCTGCATCTGCTCGAATTGTTTCAGCATCCGGTTGATTTCCTGAATCGGCACGCCGGCACCGGCCGCGATTCGTCGTTTGCGCGAAGCCTTGATCAGTTCCGGTTTGGACCGTTCGCCGGCGGTCATCGAATTGATGATCCCCTCGGTACGTCGAATCTGCTTCTCGCTGTCTGCAGCATTAAACTGGCCTGCCGCTTCTGCCAGTTGCGCGGGTAATTTTTCGATCAGGCTCGACAGCCCACCCATCTTTCGCATCTGAGCAATCTGCTCCTTGAAATCGTTCAGATCAAATCGATCGCCCGATTGCAAGCGCTTGGCGAGCTTCTGTGCGCTCTGCTGGTCGACGGATTTCTTGACGTCCTCAACCAGCGCGACGATGTCGCCCATACCCAAGATGCGGGCCGCCATTCGGTCGGCCGAAAACAGCTCAAGTCCATCGAGCTTTTCGCCCACGCCGACGAACTTGATGGGCTTCCCAGTGACGTGTCGCACGGACAATGCGGCGCCGCCGCGAGAGTCGCCGTCGAGCTTGGTCAGGATCACCCCGGTCAAGGGCAGACGGTCCGCGAATACCTTTGCAGTCGCCACCGCGTCCTGCCCGAGCATTGCGTCGACCACGAACAGCGTTTCGATCGGCCGCAAGCTTGCTTCGAGCGAGGCGATCTCCTGTATCATCGCTTTATCAATCGCAAGTCGGCCTGCAGTATCGACGATGAGTACGTCAAAGTAATGCCGCTTGGCGAAATCGATCGCACGTGCGGCGATGTCGAGTGGACGATCCCCGACCGCAGACGGGAAGAACTCTGCACCCACCTGCTGCGCGACCGTCTTTAATTGCTCGATGGCAGCGGGGCGGTAGACGTCGGTCGAC
>JACCYC010000184.1 GCA_013696665.1 Burkholderiaceae bacterium
GCGAAACAGATCCTCAAGGTGCCGCGCCGCGTGCTGATGCCGTTGATCCTCGTGTTCTGCATCGTCGGCACTTTTGCGATCAACAACTCGGTGTTCGGCGTCGGCGTCATGCTGGCCGCGGGTGTGATCGCCTGGCTGCTCGAGGAAAACGGATTTCCGATCGCGCCCGCGATTCTAGGTGTCGTATTGGGCGGCATGCTGGAGGAGAATTTCATCACGTCGATGATCAAGGCCGACGGCAACCTGATCGAGTTCGTATCGCGCCCGATCGCCGCTGTGCTGGCGGCGGTAACAGTACTTGTCTGGAGCGCCCCGTTTGTGTTGCGCCGGATACGACGGCACGCGGCCGAAATGGGCTAGAGATAGGTGCAGGCGCCCGCAGCCGGTTCTCAAACCAGTTGAGCACCTAATTTCTAAAGTAGATTAGCAGGAAGACTCTGTAATACGCTGATTTACTTCGTATATTCAGAACTCAAAACCGGTCTAAGACTCCACTAAAGGGAACAGGACCGGCTCTTGCCACCGCTACCCCCGACGCGGCTTCGTGCCAGATGTTGCCGTTGCGAGCGACATTTGTCGTCAGCGCGCCATGGTGCAATTGTTGGAACATGAATAAATCGTTGGAGCTCTGGGCCGGCCCGGAATGCACGGTCAATCGCGTGGGCGACGTTTATCGCGATCAACTCGAGCTCACGGGCTTTGCCAGCCGACTCGAGGACCTTGATCGCCTTTCTGAGCTCGGAATCAAGCGGCTAAGATTTCCGCTCCTGTGGGAGCGCACCGCGCCGCTCGCGCCTGATCGGTTCGACTGGCACTGGAGCGACGAGCGGCTGCCGCGACTTCAAGAGCTAAATGTGGAACCGATCGTCGGTCTCGTACACCACGGCAGCGGGCCGCGGTACACAAACCTGCTCGATCCCTTGTTTCCACAGCTGCTCGCCGATTACGCCCGGGCCGTTGCCGAGCGGTATCCGTATCTCGACAGTTACACGCCCGTCAACGAGCCGGTCACGACGGCACGCTTTAGCGGTCTTTATGGACTCTGGTATCCACATCATCGCAGCGATGCAAGCTTCGTCCGCGCGCTGCTGAACCAAATACGGGGCTCCGTGCTCGCAATGCGCGCCATTCGCGCAGTCAATCCGGGTGCGAGGCTTATTCAAACAGATGATCTCGGCTTTACCAGCACGCCCAAGCACCTTCGCTACCAGGCGAATTTCGAAAATTCCCGCCGCTGGTTATCGTTTGATTTGTTGACGGGTCGTGTGACGTCGCGCCATCGGCTCTGGAGATATTTGCTCAAACACGGGGCCACTCAGCGTGAGCTGATGATGTTCGTTGAAGAGCCGTGCCCACCCGATGTGGTGGGCATCAACTGTTACGTGACCAGCGAGCGTTTTCTCGATGATCGCCTGTCGTTGCACCCAAAGGCGCAACACCACAGCAACGGTCGCCATCGATACGTCGACATCGAGAGCGTACGGGTGCTGGGCGACTTTATCGGTGGTTTTGAAGCCCGCCTGCGCGAGGCAAGCGAGCGCTACGCGTTGCCAGTTGCGATCACCGAAGTGCATATGGGATGCACGCGCGACGAGCAACTGCGGTGGCTCAATCAGGCATGGCGCGCTGCGAACGGGCTGCGCTCAGAAGGAGTCGATGTTCGCGCCGTTACCGCGTGGGCGACCTTCGGCACGGTGGATTGGAACAGTTTGGTGACACGTGACGCGGGTCACTACGAAGCCGGGTTGTGGGATGTCACCGGCGGCAGTCCACGCAAGACTGCGTTGGCAACCCTGGCGCAACAGCTTGCGCACGGTGCAGAACCTGATCACCCGGCGCTCTCCGGCGCCGGGTGGTGGCAGCGCGACGTTCGGCTTCGCTATCCGCCTCACGGCGACGTCACCGCGCTGCCGCCTTCCGGACGACCGCTGGTGATCACCGGTGCTACGGGAACACTGGGTCAGGCTTTCGCACGTTTGTGTGGCATGCGCGGGCTCCCCAACCAGTTGCTCAATCGCGCTGAGCTCGATATCGCATCGCGTACATCGGTGGATGCTGCGCTAGAGCGCTGGAAACCCTGGGCTGTGATTAACACCGCGGGCTTCGTGCGCGTTGATGCGGCCGAGCACGAGCCGCGCCAGTGGCGCGAAAACGTTCTGGGTCCAACTGTGCTCGCGCAGGCATGTGCGGAGCGAGACATCCGCCTTCTGAGTTTCTCGAGCGATCTGGTGTTTGACGGTGGCAAACCATCGCCGTATGTGGAGAGCGATCAGCCGCGGCCGCTGAATGCGTACGGTCGCAGCAAGCTCGAAGCCGAGCGATGCGTGCTGAAATACTTTCCGAAAGCCCTTGTCGTACGAACCGCAGCGTTCTTCGGGCCATGGGACCGCCACAATTTCGTGACCCTCGCGCTGCGTGCGTTGCGTAACGGCGAACGTTGGCGTGCCTCCGACGATCAGCTCGTCTCGCCCACGTACGTGCCTGATCTCGTGCAGGCCGCATTGAATTTGTTGATCGACGGTGAGCGCGGTTTGTGGCACCTCACCAACCGGGGGGCGGTCAGTTGGGCCCAATTTGCACAGCTCGTTGCAGACACCGCGGGACTTGATGCCGGCCTGGTCGACCCGATACCCGGTGCGGCCCTCGGCCAGATAGCAATGCGCCCACGTTACTCAGCGCTGGAAACGGAGCGGGGCCTGATTCTTCCGTTGCTTCAGGATAGCGTCGAACGGTATCTCGCCAATGTCGAAACTGAGCTGATGTTGCTGGACGCCGCTAACGAGATTGCTTTTACGTCCGCCGCCGCTAAGCCCGCGTCGTTCGCCAACGCTTCGTCATGTCCTTGACCGCTTCGCGGCTCCGGGAACACTTGCGCACGCCCCCAAAATCATTTCGAGCGCATGAAGCAATCGGTCTCCGCGAAGTGAGGTGCCGGCTCTGAGATCCAGCAGCGAACAATTGGGTCTCCCGTACTGACGGCCTTGTGCGACCAGATCAGTCCCGTAATACCTGGTCTTGCAAAGGTTAACCTTTCCACCGTGTCGCCCCATACATTGCAAATCTCGGCGGCTTCCTGGCCGCGCTGTACTTCCTCGCCAATTGACACCTTGAGACGGACCAGACCTGCCCGCGCGGCGCGCGTGACATAGCGCTCAGTCGCGATAAGTTGTTGTCCGCGTATCTCAGGAGAGCCGTCAATCATCTTTAGATAGCGCATGATGTTTCGGACGCCGGCAAGATGCACCTGAACGTCGGCTTCCTCAAGCGTGCCGTTGCCCCCGGATTCGGCGAGGATCGACACCACGCCGCGCCGCGTTGCTTCAAGGACGATCGACCCTGCGGCCGCGGGCAGTTTGCTTCCCTCGCGGTAGAGCGCGACAAGGCGCGGTGAGAACAGTCGGGCCAACGCCTCACCCCGGCGATCGCGGCCCATGTGGCCGGTCATTGGATAACCGCCGAAGGCATACAAAATTTCGCCTAAATCGCCGGCGTGCATGTCGATGTGGTACTCGGCTTGTGTGATCACCTCGTCGAGAAGCACTTCGGCCAGAATTTCGGAAATCGAGCCGCCCCGCCCACCAGGCGCGATCTTGTTCAGGTTGAGCCCGTCGATTGGCGACACAAAGCCGAGCCGGTTCGCGAACATATGCATGTTGACAACGGGAACGGCAATGACAGTGCCGCAAAGTGTCTCGGGCGTCAGCTCGCGAGTCAGGCGCATCAAGGCGTCGATGGATGGATACTCAGTCGCGTGCACGCCCGCTGTCAGGCAGAGTACCGGCCCGTCGCGCTCACCGTTAATGAGGACCAGAGGGACCTGGATCGGGCCGGTTGCGGTTTCGCCGACTTGCAGGAAGCCTCGGGTCTTTTGTCCCCTTTCCGCAATGACCTCGCCGATTCGAACAGTGCGTTGTGCGGGCAATTTATTCTCCTTGCTTTGCATCGGCTTCTATCGCCGGCCGTAAGTACGCGCGCTCCGCCGGCGCAACGCCTCGATCACACCAAGCAGCACCACAGAGACGGTGATGAGCAGCGTGGCCGCGGCGGTAATGGTCGGGCTGATCTGTTCGCGAACACCGTCGAACATTTGCAGCGGCAGAGTTCGCTGCTCCGGTCCTGCGAGAAAAATGGTGGTGACAATCTCGTCGAAAGATGTTGTAAAGGCGAAGATCGCGCCCGAAATTACACCCGGCGCAATCAGGGGCAATACGATTTTGCGGAACGCAGCGAGAGGCGGGGCACCCAGGCTTAACGCGGCACGCCAAAGCGCCGGGTCGAATCCCTGCAGGGTCGCGTGGACTACCACGACCACAAACGGGGCTGCTAGTACGGTGTGGGCAAGCACGAGTCCGATGCGGCTGCTGGTTAGACCCAACGGTGAATACACGAAGTAGATGCCGATTGCCGTGATGATCACGGGCACGATCAGCGGCGAAATGAGCAGCCCGACAATCACCGGTTTGAGTCTGAAGTCGGCGCGGACAAGACCGAGCGCGGCAAGCGTCCCAAGCGGTGTAGCGATTGCCGTAGTGGCGAGTCCAACTACGATGCTGTTGCGAAGCGCGGGAAGCCAACGGGAGGAAGTAAAAAAATCTTCGTACCAGCGCAAAGAGAACCCCTCGAGCGGATAAGTCAGGAATGCGCCGCTGTTGAACGACAGGGGCACAACGGCCACGATAGGCAGTACCAGAAACAAAAAGACGAGTGCGCAGAAACCGTGATACGCAAAGCGAAGCGATTGCTGCAGGGGAGACGGATACGGCGGAAGAAACATCAGCGCCACCTCAGGCTGCTCGTTGCGGTCAGTTTTGTGTAAACGCCATAAAGCAGCAGCGTCACTGCAAGCAGTACCAACCCGAGCGCGGCTGCCATTCCCCAATTGAGGGTCTGGTTTGTATAGAAGGCTATGAAATAGCTGATCAACTGATCGCCGGCGCCGCCGACAAGCGCCGGCGTAATGTAGAAACCGATGGCGAGAATGAACACGAGCAAGCAGCCGGCAGTGACGCCGGGCAGTGTTTGCGGAAGGTAAATCCTGCGGAAGGTCGTAAAGGGCGAGGCGCCAAGTGACAGCGCGGCTCGGACTGGAAGCGGCGATATGCCTTTCATCACGCCGTAAAGCGGCAGCACCATAAAGGGCAGCAGCACGTAGGTCATCGCGATATAGACGCCGATCCGATTGTGGACGAGCTGAATCGGATCAGAGATGACCTCGGCACTGCGCAAGATGCCATTAACAATCCCCTCACGCTGAAGAAGCACCATCCAGGCGGTGGTGCGGACCAACACCGAAGTCCAAAACGGCAGCAGTACGAGAATCATTAGAAGATTGCCGATGCGCGGCGAGACAGTCGCGAGGAGATAGGCGACCGGGTAGGCAAGGACGAGGCAAAGCACCGTGACCACCGCGCTGATCCCGAAAGTGCGTTTGAACACGTCGATGAAGACCGCTTGCTGTGCAGGCGTCGTGACGATCGAGCCATCAGCGGTCAGGCGGCGATCAATCGCGGCGAGCAGGTAGAAACTCGTATAGGGCCCGGACGCGTGCTGCAGCGCCGCCCAAGTCTCGCGCTGACCCCAGCGCGGATCGATCCTTACCAACTCGTCAAGAGTACCGGGAGTTGTTGCTTCGCCGAGTTGTCGGGCAGTGCGGAACAGCAGGGTTCGGAAGCCGTTGATATCGTAGTTGAGGCGGTTGGCGACCGCGCTTAACGCACCGCTGTCACGCGTTTGCCTCAACTCTGTGACAAATACACTCGTAATGTAATCGTTTGGAATCACGCCGCCTTCCAGGCCTCGTAGAAGGACGGCCGTCTCAGGCAACGTAGTGGTCAGTTCCGGGTCCTGGATGCTGCGCAGTAGCATCGACCCGATTGGGAGGACGAAATTGAGCGCGAGAAACAACAGCAGCGGCGCAACCAAGGCTAATGCATGAAGGTTTTGAGAGCGCTCAGCCCTGCGAAGTGCAGCTTTGAGGGCGGTTGAATCGATCCCTGCGATACCGCCGGACCCAACCGCTGCACTTTTGCTCAAGCTTATTTCCCGCTTTGCTTCACTTGGCCGCCCAAGCGTTGTAGCGCTGGTTCAACTGATCAGCATTCTCGACCCAGAATGTTGCGTTGATGTTGACGGCATTCTTCGTGTTTTCCGGATTGCTCGCGGTGTTGGCCAGCGCTTGGGGATCTGCCTGCGCGATCGCCTCCTTGTTGGTCACTCCCAGCGGAATGAGCGACGGGAGTTGCTTCTGGTTCTCGGGCCGGGTCATGAAGCTGACAAGCTCCAGTGCCTGTTCCTTATTCGGGCTGCCTTTGAGGATGACCCAGTGATCAATCGAATAGAGATTACCGTCCCAGACAACTTTGAAGTTCTTCTTGTCATTCTTGTTGGCCGCGAGCAGGCGGCCGGGGGTGCCTACTGACATGATGACTTCGCCCGAAGCCAGCATCTCGGGCACCTGCGAGGCATTGGTCCACCAGATGATCGAAGGCTTCAGTACGTCAAGCTTCTTGAACGCGCGATCGACGCCTTCAGGCGTCGCGAGAACCTTGTAGACGTCCTGTGGCTTGACTCCGTCAGCCAGCAAAGCAATCTCGAGCGTGTATTTCGCGCCCTTGCGCATACCCCGCTTGCCCGGAAACTTCTTCAAGTCCCAGAAGTCCGCCCAACTCTTGGGTCCATCTTTAAGTCGGTCGAGGTCGTATCCAAGCGCGTTTGCCCACACTACCGCACCGACACCGCAATCACTCACCGCCGGCGCGATGAATCTATCTTTACCGCCAAGGCGGCTCCAATCAAGCTTTTCGAACAATCCCTCCTCACAGCCGAGCATCAGGTCGTCGACCTCGACCTGCACGACGTCCCAGCTTGCGTTGCCGCCCTGTACCTTGGTCCGCAGCACGCCGATACCACCCGACCAGGAATCCTCTTGCAGCTTGATACCCGTCTTCGCAGTGAACGGCTTGAAGTAGGCCTTCTGTGCTGCCGCCTGGCTGGCTCCGCCCCAAGCGGTAACCGTTAGGTCGCGCGCCTCGGCGCGCGGGCCTATCAGCGCCGAAAGTGCCAACATCCCTATGATTGCAAAGCCATGGACCCGTGGTTCGTTCGTCATGTGGTTCTCCTCTAGTTAATCGGTGGCGCATCTAGCGCGCGACAATCGGCGCTCCGCCAGCCAACCTCAATCTGGTCCCCAGCAGCGATGCTGAGCTCACCGCGTGAGTTGGGAACCTTTATCAGAAAGTCACTGCTGCCGGAGACACGTAGTCGAGCCCGGGTGTGGTCTCCGTGATAGATCAGCTCCTCAACGCGCGCTGCGAGGATGGTGTTGCATTGTCCTTCGGCGGGGTGCAACACCACCCGCTCGGGCCTAATCGAAAGCGTGGTACTCGACCCAACAGGGCCGATATTGATTGCCATCGCCTCGACGACGTGGCCGTCAGCGATCTCTACCGTGCAGTGTCCTTCGCTGTTTATCGCGCGAAGCACGCCGATGAGCCGGTTGCTCTCGCCGATGAATTGCGCCACGAATGCATTCTGAGGTCGGTCGTAAAGATCAGCCGGTGTTGCAAGCTGCTGGATCGAGCCGTCCTTTAAAACGGCAATTCGATCCGACATGGTCAGCGCTTCGGTCTGGTCGTGGGTAACGTAGACAACGGTTAGCCCCAAATGCCGCTGGATGTGTTTGATCTCGATCTGCAACTGTTCGCGAAGCTGCTTGTCTAGCGCGCCTAACGGCTCGTCCATCAGCACAAGAATTGGATCGAAGATCAAAGCGCGGGCAAGGGCGATTCGTTGTTGCTGCCCGCCGGACAACTCTGTCGGGCGGCGCTGAGCGAATCCTTGCAGCTGAACCAGCTCAAGCGCGCGTGCGACGCGGTCAGCAATCTCCGCTTGCGATTTCTTTCTGACCGAAAGTGGAAAGGACAAATTCTCCGCCACGGTCATGTGGGGAAACAGAGCATAATTTTGAAACACTACCCCGATGTTCCGGCGATAGTGCGGAACGCGAAGAAGCGATTTGCCTCGTAGCCGAATCTCTCCCGCAGTCGGAACCTCGAATCCGGCAAGCATCATCAGGGCTGTCGACTTGCCCGATCCGGACGGACCTAGCAGCGTCAAGAATTCTCCCTGCAAGATCGACAGGTTAAGATTTTCAAGGGCGAGATTTTCGCCGTCGTAAGTTTTTTGAATGTTCTCGAACTCGACGAAGGCGGGTGTCGAATCCTTGTGAGCCGCCCCACCAAGCTCGACGCCGGCGGCGAGCCCGGCTTCGGCGCGGCGCATCGGCGGCCTGCCGGGAACGCCCTCGGTTTGCACCGCGACCTGCAGCATGCAGCGGCTCGACTACGCGGTTGTGGAATTCGAATGCGCTACCAAACGCTCGCTCGGAGCGCTGGCTGGAGTGATGTTGCAGCGGCGCAGCGCCGCGGCAAGCCGCCGGATCCCTTCGTCGATCTCATCAAGTGAAGAATGGCTGTAAGCGAGCCGCATGTGGTTTTTCGGGGGACCTTCGCTGTGCAGCGTTCCCGGACCTGATACAGCGTAAAACTTGCTTCCGGCGAGCACCGTTACCCCGGCTTCGGCTGCGAATTTAGCTAGTTCATCCGCATCGATGTGGTGAGGAAGCGTGAGCCACACGTAGTAACCCCCGTGAGGTACGACGACAGCAGCATCCGGCAGATCGCGCCGAAGCGCTGCCACCATGCGGTCGCGATGAAGCCGGTAAGTGCGCTGCACGTTTTCGGTATGGGCAGGAAAGTGTCCGGCTTTGCACCATTCGACAATGATTCGTTGCACGAGAGGCGAAGTTCCGCCGTCAGCCTTGAGTTGCATCATGCGGGCGAGGAGTTCCCGCTTGCCTGCGATCCAGCCGATTCGCAACCCTGGCGCCATCAGCTTCGAGAATGTGCCTAGGTGGAAGACGTTGTTGGTTCGGTCGAGCGCCTTCAGCGAAGGCTCGGAGCTGCCTTCGAAGCGAACTTTTCTATAGGGGCTGTCCTCGATGACGTACATACCGTACCGAGATGCGAGCTCGAGCAACGCTTCGCGCCGGCGGCGCGACATGGTAATACCGGTGGGATTATGAAAATCCGGAACGTTGTAGACGAATTTCGGAGCCTTGTGTCCCTGTTGCTTGAACCGTTTCAGAGTTGTCTCAAGTTGACCAGTGTCCAGTCCCTCCGCGTCCTGGCCGACCTCCACAAAGTTGACATCGAAACTGCGGAAGATGGGAATGGATGTGAAGTAGGTGGGCGCGGTCACGACAATCGAATCGCCCTCGTCGAGCAGCAACCGGCAGAGCAGATCAATGCCCTGTTTGGCGCCGTTGGTAACCATAATCTCATCGGGTGAAACATCGGCGCCGTCCTCTTTCATACTTTCGGCAATCCATTCCCGCAGCTCGAGCAAACCTGGTCTGCTGCCATATTGCAGCGTCTCCTCGCGATGGGTCGTGAGCGCTTTGTCGGCTGCAGCTGTGAGATCGGGGAAGAGGGCAGGGAAACCGTGGCCGGAGTCGAAGGGAATCGTGGGCCCGTGCGCAACAGCTGGGATGTTGGCCGCTAAGCGCGCGGCACGGCGGGCTAGAGAAACCTGCTCCATCTTGATCTTCCTTCTAAGCATTAGGTCCGTACATATTAGTCGGCGTGAAAGTGGAGTGTCAATGCCTTGGCTTTGATGTATGTGAAAATGTTCGCGATAACCAAAACGGCTGCGTATCGCTCAACGAACGGCCGGTAAGCGCATGCCTCTTGCTAAAAGGTCGAGATGAAGGGAAGCCGGGTCGCGAAGGCGAACGATGCGGAAGTGGCGGGCTTGCCGCGATACGCGCAGGTCGCAAGTGATCTGATGGAACGGATTGCTGCCGGCGAGTACCCAATTGGTTCGCTTCTACCCAAGGAAGTAGACCTTTCCGCAAAATATGGGATCAGCCGTCACACCACGCGCGAAGCGTTACGCCGGCTTGACGAGGCGGGCCTGGTCGCGCGCCGTCGTCGAGTTGGAACCGAGATTCTGGCCGCGGTCCCGGCGGCAAGCTACCGACAGCCCATCAATTCGATCGACGATCTTCTGCAATACGGTGAGGCAACGGAGATAAAGGTACGGCGTAAGGCGCGCGTCAAGTGCAACTCCGCGCTAGCCAAAATGCTTGGCTGCGAGAAAGGGCGCGAATGGTTTCGTGTCGAAACGATCCGCACCCGACCTGGTGAACCGAGGCCTATCTGCCACACCACCGTTTATCTCAACTGCGAACTCGACGGTATCGACCGCCGTATTGGAGCGCTTGCCGGTCCGATCTCCGCAATGATCGAAACTATCTATGGGCTGCGGATAACCGAGATCGAGCAAAGCGTTCAGGCCGTTTCCCTTAACACTGCTAGCGCTAAGCGCTTGCGTGTTGAACCGGGATCCCCCGCTCTGCAGGCCATTCGCCGCTACTACGACGCGACCAAGCGACTCATCGAACTCGCCATTGCCGTCCATCCCGGTGAGCGTTTCGTCTATGTCACGCGCCTCCGGCGCCAATAAACCGGACGCCCCGTTTACTGGATGCGGGATATTCGCCGAGAATACCTGCAGAAATGTCCGCCGATCACTGAGCGGCAACGATCATGATCTCAACCAGCGTATCTGCTGTGCCGAGTCGCGTTTCCACGCAGGCACGCACCGGCGCATTGTTTGAATCGACCCACTCGATCCAGGCTTCATCCATTTGAGACTTCAGACGCATGTCCGAGACATAGACCATTGCCGACAAAAGTCGGGATTTATCGGACCCAGCTAATTTCAACAACTCGTCAATTTTCTTTAATACTTCCTCTGTTTGCGCCTTCATGGTTGCGCCGCGGTTATCCGCAGTGAGGCCCGCGAGATACACAATGCCGTTGTGGGTGACCACGCGGGAGAGCCGTGAATCGGATTGATAGCGAACAATTTTGGGTTGCATTCTTCCTCGCTTGAGTTGGTGCGGAGAGGGATCGGACTTGGAAATTCCGATTGTCTGAACTGTCATGTTCGAGAGCGAGTATGCGACGCTTCCAGCTTGGACCCGCCCCCGCGGCGGTTAGGCATAGGCATTGCTTTCGCCCGCGTCATTGTTGCGAATAAGCGCGCTCAATTGATGGCCGACGGACTGCAAAAGTACTGGGCGAAACGCAACTTCGGGATCACCGCCGAACCGAAGGGTGGGCTCACACAGTCTGGCACGGCGCTGACCTTCGTCATTCAGAAACACGCGGCGAGCCGCCTGCATTACGACTTCCGCCTTGAGCTTGACGGCACCCTGAAGAGCTGGGCCGTCCCGAAGGGTCCGAGCCTGGATCCCGC
>JACCYC010000136.1 GCA_013696665.1 Burkholderiaceae bacterium
TGAGGGAAATTCTGGCGAGTTTCAATGAGGTGCCGGACAGTGCGGAGATGCTCCGCTAGATCAATTTATCGTCGCGCAAGGTCTTTCCACGCCGCGCGTGAAAGCAGCCCGCGCCGATGAAAGTAAACCAGGCGCGCGGCGATCGCCAGCAGCCCGGTTTTTAGCAGAACATCAAACAGCCAATCGGTCTGAAAGCGGTCGAACGCGCAGCGCAACAGTTGCTTGCTGCGAAAGCCGGGTACATCGATCGTTGCGGTAACCGCGCCGCCGTCGTCGCTGGCGAGTGCGCCCGCAATTGCATGCGCTGCCGCACGGCCCGATTCGAGCGCGGTATGAATACCGCCCGCCGTCAGCGGCGAGACCAGGCCCGCGGCGTCGCCGACCAGCAACACGCGATCCCCCGCGATGGGGTCGACCGGTCCTCCGACGGGTATCAGGCCCGCGCGTCGCGCGACGACCTTCATCGACGTCAAATCAAAAATCTGCGCCAGCTTCTTTAGAAATGCGTCGAGATCAACGGTGTCGCCCGCGCGCCGCTGCCGGGCGGCCAACCCGATCTGCGTAACACCCACACCGCCGAATGCCCAACCGATGTAGCCGCGCGCAAGCCGGCGATCGAGAAAACAGTGCAGACGCCCAGGCTCCGGCAACGAGACGCCGGTGAGCTCGGCTTCGATGCCGAACAGAAATTCACGATTGATGCCGAGCCCGAACGCGCGCGCTACTTTTGACGTTGGGCCGTCGGCTCCGACAATAAAGCGCACGTGGCCGACGTGGTTCACCGCAAATCCGGCCCCCTCGCGCTGCGCGCCGGTAAACAGTGTTGCGAGACGTACGTCGACCCCTGCAGCGATTGCCTGCGCGAGCAACCAACGCATCAGGTTCGGCGTGTCTGTGGCGAGGAAAAAGTAGCCCGGCGAGTCGAGTGCGACGCTGTGGAGTCGCGATCCATAAAGCCGGACTCCGCCGATCGGGAGGATCAGGTCGGACGGCAGCGGCCCGAGTCGCGCCAGTTCATCGGCGGCTTCCTTGACCACGATGCCGGTGGTGTGAAGCTTTTCGCCGGCGTCTGTCTTGCGCTCGATCAGCACGACGCGCAGGCCTGCACGCGCCGCTTCGATTGCACACGCCACGCCTGCAAAGCTCGCGCCGACAACAAGCACGTCAGCCGCCTCCTCCAGTCTCGTGCGACGGGAGAAATCAGGTTTGGTCACGTCGACAATTCACCGGTGTGCGCTCATTTCTGAATTGGTGGGGCATCCGTGGGATGCAACACCCGAAGCTTCTTTCCATCCGCAGCAGGTGCCGCGGCAAACCAGGAGAGAGCAGCCATGAAATCATTCGAATCAGTTCCATCGGAAACCGCCATCCGCCGTCTCGTGTTGGCGCGCGTCGTCGCAGGCATCATCGTCCTGATGGCAGTGGTGCTTGCTCCACCCGTCGCGGACACGATCGCCCGAGCCGATTCAGCCGTCTTTGCCGGTCTGGGGTCTGACGACGGCGACGGCGGGAATGAAGGCAACAAGGGTATCGAGGCTGTCGACACTATGGCAATTCCGGTCGAGCCGCTGTCGATGTCGTATTGACATGCAATGCAGGCGGGTGGCCGGTGGCAGCATCAGGCGCGCACGTGCAGCTCGTCCGCCCTGAAGGTAAGCCGCAACGGTTCGATGACGACAGACTTCGAGCCGGTGTCGACTCGGCCCGCAATCAGTGCGCCGACGCCGGCACTGTGCGCGACCTGGACGGCGCGCTCGGCGTCCGACGGCGCGACGAAGAGCGCGAATCCAGCGCCCATGTTTAGGTTGCCGTATGCCTCGCGATCATCGATGGCAGCCTGGCGCTGAATGAAATTCAGTACCGGTGGAACGGCCGGCAGCGCATCGATGGAATAGGTAAATGCGGCCGGATGCCGCATCAGCTTGCGCCAGCCGTGGCCCGTGATGTTGACGCAGTAATGCGGCACGATGCCCGCCGCCGCCAGTGCCTCGGTGACCGGCGCATACAACACCGTCGGCGCCAGCAGCGCGTCGCCGAACAGAGTCCCGTCATCAAGCCGCGTTGCGTAGCCATCACGCAAGCGCTCGGCGAGCTTGCGCGCGAGTGATACCCCATTGGCATGGATACCGCTCGAGTCGAGCAGCACGATTGCGTCGCCCGCGGAGAGCTTGTCGCCCAGCGTCAAACGCGACTTCGGCCGCACGATTCCGACACACGATGCGGCAAGGTCGATGCGCCCCGATTCGACCACGCCGGCCAGCGCCGGCGTTTCTCCGCCACCCCACGCAACACCGCAGCGATCGCACGCCTGCTGCCAGCCTTCGACCAGATCGCGCGCTCGGGCCCCGTCGGCGAACCAATCGCTGCTGCCAGCGGCCCAGTAGGCATGGACCGAAACAGGCGTAGCGCCAACCGTGATGATGTCGTTGACCGCCATCGCGAGCGTGTCCTGTGCGATGGAATCGTAGTAGGTACGACCGGCGCTGTTACTTGGAAGTGCGCGGACTGCGTCGGCCACCAGCGCCTTGGTGCCAAGACACTCGGTGATCGACGCGAAGTAGAACTCGCCGCAGTCGACAACGTAAGCCGATTCGCCACGAGAGGCGGCAACTTCGGTCAGTCCATGGCGCGCCAGGTTGCGCGAGGTATCGGCCGCCGCGCGCTGCGCAAGCACCTTCAGTGGGTCGATCTTTGCGTAATCGACGCCGGATCGTTTGTAGTCGAGTTGAGTCATCGGTACGCCGGTAAACTGCCGCGCCCACCTCTGGATTTAACGCGCAGTCGAAGTGCAATTGTAGTTGGCACGGGCTGCGCCGGACCCACCTCGATCGTGAGCACTCCGCGCCAACTGACGCTGGAACTTGTCGACCCGCCGCAGCCGTCGCTCGCTAACTTTGTGGGCGGGCGCAACGCGGAAGTGTTGGCGGCCTTACAGGAAGTTGCGGCGGGAAGCGGTGACCACTTTATCTATTTGTGGGGTGACGCCGGTTCGGGCCGCTCGCACCTGTTGCAGGCACTTGATGCTGGGCCGCATCAGTCAGCCGTACCGTCATTCGATCCGGGAAAGTTGCTCTATGTGGTGGACGATATCGACCGCTGCACGGAAACGCACCAGCGGCAACTGTTCGTATTGTTGAATGAGATCCGCGCGAATGGAGCTGCGCGTTTTGTCGGCGCCGGCAATGCTTCGCCAAAGCATCTGGCGCTGCGCGACGATGTGCGAACCCGACTCGCGTGGGGGCTGGTGTACCAGGTTCACGCGCTGACCGATGACGAGAAAGCGCAAGCGATGACCGCACATGCAACGTCAAGGGGGCTCGCACTGTCAGTCGAGGTGGTCGATTATCTGTTGACCCATATGCCGCGCGACATGCGGACATTGGTCGCGATCGTTGATGCGCTCGACGGCTATGCACTTTCCGTTCAGCGGGCGGTCACCGTACCCCTGGTGCGAGACTGGATAAACCACGGCCGCTCGCACGGAGCTCCGTAGATGCAATGCGAGGCGCCTAGGCAACGCGCCGTAAGATTCGCGATTCTCCCTTCGCCGCTGCTTAATGCGCCTTGCTCTGTTCGACCTCGACCATACGCTGCTGCCAATCGACAGCGCGGACACCTGGTCGTACTTTGTCGTCAGGCACGGTGGGCTCGATCCGATTGCCTATGGCGCCCGGATCCGCGAATTTGCGCGCACGTACAAGGCCGGCACGTTCGATGTCGATGGTTACGTGGCATTTCAGATGGAACTGCTGTCGCTGTTCCCGCGCGCAACGCTCGATCGCTGGCAGCGCCATTTCATGGAAGAGCACGTGCGCCCGCACATCCGGCCCGAGGCGCGCGCGCTGGTCGAATCGCATCGGGCGCGCGGCGATGAGCTGGCTCTGGTTACCGGTACGAACGCCTACGTGGTGACACCGATTGCGCGCGAGTTCGGCATTGAGCACGTGCTTGCGGTAGAGCCGGAAGTGGTACGCGGTGCTCCGGACGGACGCTTCACCGGCGGCCATGTGGGCACGCACTCATATCAGGAAGGCAAGGTGCGCAAGGTCGAGGAATGGCTCGCGGAGCACGCGAGAAGCTGGGATGACACGACGACCTTTTGCTACGGCGATTCGATAAATGACCTGCCCTTGCTGGAACGGGTGACGCATCCCGTCGTGACGAACGGCGACGCGCCGCTGCGCGCAATCGCGGCCGAGCGCGGTTGGCAGACGCTCGAGCTATTCGGGACCTCGGCGGCACAGGTGGCGACGTGATCAATCGCGTTATCGCACGAGTGCAGACGCTTTTTAAACGCAAGCCCAAGCGTGGCGGACGCGATCCCAAGCGTATTTCCAGCCGCGAACACGGCATCAACGGCGAGCTCGTATCGCGCTCGGCACTGCGCGTGTGCGAGACGCTTCAGAAAGCCGGACACCGCGCGTACATCGTCGGCGGTGCGGTGCGCGATCTACTGCTCGACATCGCCCCGAAGGACTTTGACATCGCCACGGATGCAACACCGGAGCAGATCAAGTCTCACTTCCGCCGCGCCTTCATCATCGGCCGCCGCTTCAAGCTCGTGCACGTGATGTTCGGCCAGGAAACAATCGAGGTGTCGACATTTCGTGCGCTGGTCAACGCTGACCGCCTGATCGACGAACACGGCCGAGTGCTGTCGGACAATTTGTACGGGGAGCAAAATGAAGACTCGGCGCGGCGCGACTTCACGATCAACGCGCTTTACTACGACCCGACCACGGGCGACGTGCTCGACTATCACGAAGGGGTCAAGGATGTGCGAGCACGCCGCCTGCGCATGATTGGCGAGCCCGCCGATCGCTATCGCGAAGATCCGGTGCGGATGCTGCGCGCAGTGCGGTTTGCCGCCAAGCTCGGCTTTGCGATCGACGAAGCCACACGCGAGCCAATTCACCGGATGGCCGAACTGATCGAGAACGTTCCTGCCGCGCGACTGTTCGACGAAATGCTGAAGCTTTTGACGAGCGGCCACTCGGTGGCATGCATCACCCGGTTGCGCGCCGAGGGTCTGCATCATGGCCTGCTGCCGCTTCTCGACGTAATCCTGGAGCAGCCCGCAGGCGAGCGTTTTGTGATGCTCGCGTTGTCACGCACCGACGAACGGGTGCGAGCCGGCAAGTCGATCTCGCCCGGGTACCTGTTCGCCACGCTGCTCTGGAACGACGTGCTTGCCAAATGGAACGCACGTTTGGCAAAAGACGAGCATCGAATTCCCGCTTTAAACCTTGCAATCGACGAAACGATCGAAGCGCAAACCGAAAAACTGGCGATTCAACGCCGTTTTGTTTCAGACATGCGCGAAATCTGGGGCTTGCAGCCGCGGTTTGAGCGGCGGACCGGCCGCTCGCCCTTTCGGCTGGTCGAACACCTGCGATTCCGTGCCGGTTATGATTTCCTGCTTTTGAGGGCTGCGGCCGATGAGATCCCGGTCGAGCAAGGCGACTGGTGGACTCGTTTCCTGCACGCAGGCCCGGATGAGCGCGAGAAATTGATCGAGGAGGCAGCGCGGGGGGGCAGCTCGACAGCAACAACAGGAAAGCGCCGGCGGCGACGGCGCGGCGGCAACGGGGACGGGGCTCCGAGCGCTGTTTGATAACTGATAAAAATGAAACGTACCGCTTATATCGGGCTGGGCGCGAATCAGGGCGAGATGGCCGACTCTTTGAGAGCCGCTGTCGATACCCTGCGTTCGCTCGAACAGTCCGAGCTGTTGGCGGTATCTCCGTTCTACAAGTCCGCACCGATCGAAGCGTCGGGGCCTGATTACGTCAACGCCGTTGCAAAGCTCGAAACAGCACTGGAGCCGTATGGGCTGCTGCTGCATCTGCTCGACATCGAATTGATGCTCGGTCGCAAAAGGCGGGGACCGAGCCAGAAGAAAAACGCACCCCGAAATGTTGACCTCGATCTTCTGCTGCTGGGCGAGATGATCATTCAGAGCACGCCGCTGACATTGCCTCACCCGCGGCTCCATCAGCGCGCTTTCGTGCTCCGGCCGCTGCTCGATCTCGCGCCCGAAATCTGCATACCGGGGCAAGGATCGGCGGCAGACTTCCTGATCGCCGTCGGTGACCAACGCGTCGATTTGCTCGACGAGTCCGCGGCGCAGTGACGTCGGCCAGCAAGTATCACTACGTCGTGATCGAGGGCCCGATCGGCGCGGGCAAGACGTCGCTCGCCCGCAAACTTGCGCTCCATTATTCGGCGCAGACGCTTCTCGAACAACCTGAAACGAATCCATTTCTTGAGCGCTTCTATCGCGATCAAGCTCGCTACGCGCTGCCGACGCAGCTGTTCTTCCTGTTTCAGCGCGTCCAGCAGCTTGGCGAGGTCAAGCAGCTCGACATGTTTCGATCCTCGGTGGTCGCGGACTTCCTGCTCGAAAAAGATCCGCTGTTCGCACGGCTGACACTCGCTGATGATGAATTGAAGCTCTACGAGCAGATCCTCGTGCAGCTGAAACCGCAGACACCGGTGCCCGACTTCGTGATCTACCTGCAGGCTTCGCCCGACACGCTGGTCGACCGAGTGGTTTTGCGCGGCAACCCAATCGAATCCGGCATATCCGAAACATACTTGCGCGCCTTGTCGGACAGCTATACGAAATTCTTTCACCAGTATGACGCTGCGCCGGTGCTGATCGTCAACACCGAAAACCTGAACCCGATCGAGCGCGACGAAGATTTCGCGTTGCTGCTGTCGCGTATTGACAAGATGCGCGGGCGCCGCGAGTACTTCAATCTCGCCGCATGAACAACCAACGGGCGAGATGAAGGTTGTCCACTCGATCGAAGAACTGCGCGATCAGCTGCGAGGCCAGAACCGGACTGCATTCGTGCCGACGATGGGCAATCTGCACGAAGGACATCTGGCGCTGATGAATCTGGCGCACCACCACGGGGATCCAGTGGTCGCTTCGATCTTTGTGAACCGTCTGCAATTCGGCGCGAATGAAGACTTTGGGAAGTATCCGCGCACGCTGCAGGAAGATATCGAAAAGCTGCAGCGACAAAGCAACGTCTACGTGCTGTTCGCCCCGAACGAAAGCGAGATGTACCCGGAGCCGCAGAATTACAGCGTAAGTCCGCCGTCGGATCTTGGAGACATTCTGGAAGGTGAGTTCCGGCCCGGTTTCTTTGTCGGAGTGACGACCGTTGTTCTGAAGCTGCTGGCCTGTGTGCAGCCGCAAGTGGCCGTCTTTGGAAAGAAGGATTATCAGCAGCTGATGATCGTGCGCAACATGTGCCGTCAGTTCGCACTGCCGACTGAAATCATTCCGCACGAAACGGTACGCGATGCCGACGGACTTGCACTTTCGTCGCGCAACCGCTTTTTGTCAGACGCGGAGCGGGTCGAAGCACCGCATTTGTACCGTGTGCTCAATCAGGCGCGCGACGAAATACGTGGCGGCGCACACGACATCGAGCGGATCGAGGCCGATGCGCGAGCCGCACTGGCGGCGGCAGGATGGAAAGTTGACTACATCGCGCTGCGCCGTCAGCGCGACTTGCGCAAGGCAGCGGCCGACGAAGTCGTGGCTGGCGAGCCACTGGTGATCCTCGCTGCGGCAAAGCTCGGAACAACGCGGCTGATCGACAACCTAGAAGTCTGATCGCCGTTCCAGGCCGTATTCGGAATTTTCGGCTTTCGGCGATAATCCGCGCCCAAGCTCAATGCCGGGCTGGCGGAATTGGTAGACGCGCCGGACTCAAAATCCGGTTCTGGAAACAGAGTGTGGGTTCGATTCCCTCGCCCGGCACCATTATCCGCAGGCGATGCCGTGCATCGGTCTGCGCTAGTCAGTGGCCGGTACAGCCATGCAGACCGAATGTGGACTCGCCCTCGCGGACTTTGATTTCGACGTTCCGCGCCAATTGATCGCGCAGTACCCGCTCGAATGTCGTGCGTCGAGCCGGCTGCTGCACGTCGGACGCGAGCTCGCTGATCGCAACTTTGCCGATATCGAACAGCTGCTGCGCCCCGGCGATCTGCTGGTCTTCAATGACACAAAGGTGATCAACGCGCGGTTGCGCGGCCACAAGGCGACGGGTGGCAAGGTCGAGGTGCTGATTGAACGGATTGTCGAATCGACCACCGCTTGGGCACTGGTTCGCACCAGTCACGTGCCCGCGCCAGGTACGCGCTTTGTGTTCGACCAGACCCTGAGCGCAGTGGTCGAGGCGCGGCGCGATGACTTTTTTCTCCTTCGCTTCGACCGCAATGTTCTTGAAGCACTCGCCACGCATGGCACCGTGCCGTTGCCCCCGTATATCGAACACGCTGCCGACTCGACGGATGCGCGCCGTTATCAGACGGTGTATGCGGCGCGCCCTGGCGCGGTGGCCGCACCGACCGCGGGTTTGCATTTCACCGAGGAGCTGCTGAATCGACTGCGCGACGGCGGGGTCGAGTTCGCTCAGCTGACGCTGCACGTCGGTGCAGGCACGTTCCAGCCCGTGCGAACCGAGCGCATCGACGAGCACAGGATGCATTCCGAGCGTTACGAGATCTCCGAATCGACCGCGCAGGCAATCAACGCTGCGCGCGCTGAAGGCAGGCGGATCGTCTCCGTCGGCACTACAACGCTGCGCGCAATGGAATCCTCAGCGTGCTCCCCCAACGCCGAGGTCAGAGCGGGCGCGCGCGACACCAGTCTCTTCATTAAACCCGGATATTGCTTTCGCGTTGCAGATGCATTGCTTACCAATTTTCATGTGCCGAAGTCAACGTTGCTGATATTGGTAAGCGCTTTCGCTGGAGTCGAACGAATACGCGCTGCATATGCGCACGCGATACAGCAGCGCTACCGATTTTTCAGCTACGGCGATTCGATGCTGCTCGAGCGGGCGTCGTGAGTCTGAAGTTCGACGTGCTCGCGAGCGACGGTGGCGCGCGCACCGGTCGCCTGACGCTGGCGCACGGCAGCGTCGACACGCCGGTATTCATGCCGGTGGGCACCTATGGCGCCGTCAAGGCGATGGCGCCGGATGAGCTGGTGGCACTTAACGCGCAAATAATCCTTGGCAACACCTTTCACCTGTGGCTGCGTCCAGGGCTTGATGTGATCATCGCTCACGCAGGGCTTCATCGCTTCATGAACTGGTCGCGCCCCCTACTGACCGACTCGGGCGGCTTTCAGGTGTTCTCGCTCGGCGCGACGCGCAAGATCAGCGAAGAAGGCGTGCAGTTCGCGTCGCCGGTCAACGGAGACCGGCTTTTTCTAACGCCCGAGGAATCGGTACGCATCCAGAGCGCGCTCGACTCGGACATAGCGATGGTGTTCGATGAATGCACGCCGTACTTGATCGATCAGCGCGTGGCCACGCCGGATGAAGCTGGCCGTTCGATGCGCCTGTCGCTGCGCTGGGCGCAACGCAGCGCAGAAGAGTTTCACCGGGTCGGCGCGCCCCGCAACAGTCTGTTCGGCATCGTGCAGGGAGGAATGTTCGAGGCGCTGCGCGATGAGTCACTCGCCGGTCTGCTCGACATCGCTTTCGACGGATACGCGATCGGCGGGTTGTCGGTCGGCGAACCGAAGAGCGACATGCTGCGGATCCTGGCGCACACGGCGCCACGCCTCCCGGTGGATGCGCCCCGCTACCTGATGGGCGTAGGCACGCCGGAGGATCTGGTCGAAGCGATCGGGCTGGGCATCGACATGTTCGACTGCGTGCTACCGACACGGAACGCACGCAACGGCTGGCTGTTTACCCGCTTTGGCGACCTGAAGCTGCGCAACAGCCGCTATCGCGCGGACGTAGGGCCGCTGGATGAAACCTGCGGCTGCCCGACCTGTCGAAGTTTCAGCCGCTCGTACCTGCACCACTTACAGCGAGTCAATGAAATTCTCGGAGCGCGATTGAACACCATTCACAACCTCTACTACTACCTCGACCTGATGCGCCAGGCACGTACGGCGATAGGCGAACGGCGCTATTCGGTGTTTCAGACCGACTTCGCTCGCGACCGGTCACGTGGCGTTTAGTGCAACCGGCGTGCTGCGGTAGCAGCCAGATGATCACAGGCAGCGCCGCTATAATCCGCCGCCGCGTCCGGACTCGCTCGGGCTCTGCCACTTTTTTGAATCGGCCTTGAAGGGCAATCATCATGTTCTTTGTCAGCAATGCGTTTGCACAGGCGGCCCCGGCCGCGCAGGGCGGAGCCGAATCGTCGTTCATGTCGATCGGATTCATGGTCCTAATCTTCGTCGTGTTTTACTTTTTCATGATCCGTCCGCAGGTCAAGCGGCAGAAGGAGCACAAGCTGATGGCGGACGCCCTGAAGAAGGGCGACGAGGTGATTACCGCTTCCGGCATTGTCGGCAAGATCACCGAGATCAACGACCAGTTCGTGACCGTTCAGGTGGCGGCGGTCAATGGCCAGCCGGTGCAGCTTTCGATGCAGAAAATGGCGGTGCAGACACTGTTGCCGAAAGACACGTTCAAGCCTGCATGAACTTGCAGTCATGAATCGTTATGCGCTCTGGAAGTACGTTGCTATTGCCATCGCGCTGGTACTAGGCGCGATCTACACGCTGCCGAACTTTTACGGCGAATCGCCCGCGGTCCAGGTTTCATCTGGACGCCAGACGGTGCGCGTCGATCCGGCCTTGATGTCGAACGTGGAGTCGGTCCTCAAAGACGCCAACATTGCGCACTCCGGCATCGTGTTCGACACCATCGGCACCAATGCAACGGTGCGCGTCCGCTTTTCTGACACCGATACGCAGTTGAAAGCGAAGGATGTCGTGCAGCGGGCACTGAGCCCCGACGCCGAAGACCCGGCGTACATCGTTGCGCTGAATCTGGTTTCGAATACGCCAAGCTGGCTCGTAGGGGTGCGGGCGCTGCCGATGTATCTGGGACTCGACTTGCGCGGTGGTGTGCATTTTCTGCTGCAGGTCGATATGCGCACCGCCATCGACAAGCGGCTTGACACGTTGACGTCCGATACCCGCACGCTGTTGCGCGAGAGAAATATCCGGCACTCGGGGATCACCAAGACACCCGCGTCGATCGAGATCCGCTTTCGTGATGCCGACATGCGTGCGCGCGGGCAGGACGTGCTCCGCACTCAGGTGCCGGAGCTCGCGCTCCGCGAGAGTGGCCAGGGCGACGACCTGGTGCTGATTGCGACGCTGACCCCGGTGGCGCAGCGGGAAATCCAGGACTCGGCACTTCGACAGAATATTTCAACGCTGCACAACCGCGTCAACGAACTTGGCGTCGCTGAGCCGGTCATCCAACAGCAGGGCTCCGATCGGATCGTGGTGCAGCTGCCTGGCGTGCAGGACGTCGCGCGCGCCAAGACGTTGCTTGGCCGCACCGCAACCCTTGAAATTCGTCTCGTCGATCAGGATGCGATGGCTGCCGGGACACCCGGCACCCTGACAGTGCCGCAGCGCGACGGCGGCGTGATCAGGCAGATTCCGCTGAAGCGCGACATCGTCGCGAGCGGCACGCAGCTCAACGGCGCCTCCGCAACGTTGGACCAGAATCAGCGGCCCGCGGTATCGGTGCGACTCGACGAGACGGGCGGCCGCTCAATGCGAGCGGCGTCGCGCGAAAACATCGGACGCCTGATGGCGATCGTGTTGTACGAGCGCGGAAAAGGCGAGGCGATCTCAGTCGCAACGATTCAGGGCGAGTTTGGCAACCAATTCCAGATCACAGGCAACTTCA
This sequence comes from Burkholderiaceae bacterium, assembly GCA_013696665.1. Classification (GTDB taxonomy): domain Bacteria; phylum Pseudomonadota; class Gammaproteobacteria; order Burkholderiales; family Burkholderiaceae_F; genus JACCZX01. The sequence continues at coordinate 11,703 of JACCYC010000136.1, forward strand.
CAGTGCAGGAAACCGCCGACCTTGCCCTGCTGATCCGATCGGGCTCGCTCGCCGCGCCGATGGAGATCATCGAAGAACGCACGATCGGCCCGAGCCTCGGCGCAGAAAACATCGATCGAGGATTCAAGTCGACGCTGTATGGATTTGCCGCGATCGCGATTTTCATGATCGCTTATTACCGTCTGTTCGGGCTGATTTCAGTGGCCGCGCTGACTGTCAATCTGATGCTGCTGGTGTCCTTGCTTTCGCTGTTGCAAGCGACGCTGACGTTGCCAGGCATCGCGGCGATTGCGCTGACTCTAGGTATGGCAATCGACGCCAACGTACTGATCAACGAGCGCGTGCGCGAGGAGCTGCGCAATGGCCGAACGCCACAACAGGCGATCTACGACGGCTATGACAAAGCGTTTGCAACGATTCTGGATTCCAACATCACGACGCTGATTGCAGGTATTGCGCTGCTGACATTTGGGTCAGGCCCGGTCAGAGGCTTCGCGGTGGTTCACGTTCTTGGCATTCTGACGTCGATCTTTTCAGCGGTGTACGTGTCGCGCGCAGCGGTCAACCTGTATTACGGCACGCGCAAGAAATTGCCGTCGATTTCAGTAGGCCAGGTGTGGAAGCCGGGCGCGGCTGCGCCCGGTAGCGGATAACCCGGGAACGCCATGGAATTTTTCAAGATTCGCCGCACGATTCCGTTCATGCGGTACTCGCTGATCCTGAATGCAATCTCGGCGGTGTCGTTTGCTATCGCAGTCGGGTTTCTGGTTTTCCGTGGCCTCAATTTATCAATCGAGTTCACCGGCGGCACGGTGATGGAGGTTGCGTATCAGGAGGCGGCTCAGCTCGAACAGATCCGTGGCGCAATCGAGCGGCAGGCTGCCGGCGAATTTCAGGTGCAGAACTTCGGCACATCGCGCGATGTATTGATTCGTCTGCCGCTGCAGCCCGGCTTCACTTCGGGCCAGCAGGCCGAGCAGGTGATGGAAACGCTGCGTGCGCAGAACAAGAATGTCGAACTGCGCCGGGTTGAGTTCGTAGGCCCGCAAGTTGGAGCCGAGCTCGCTGAGGACGGGTTGCTTGCCTTGCTAATGGTTGTCGTCGGCATCATGATCTACCTCGCGTTCCGCTTCGAGTGGAAATTTGCGGTCGCAGCGATCGTCGCGAACCTGCACGATGTGATCCTCGTCGTCGGCATGTTTTCGATCTTTGGCTGGGAGTTCTCGCTGCCAGTGCTCGCCGCGGTGCTTGCCGTGCTGGGCTATTCGGTCAACGAATCAGTGATCATTTTTGATCGAGTGCGGGAGCATTTCCGAAAGATGCGGCGTGCGTCTGTGGTCGAAGTGATCGACTCGGCCATTACGGCGACGATTTCCAGGACGATCATCACCCATGGCTGTACGTTGGCGATGGCACTTTCGATGCTCTTCTTCGGCGGGCCGGCGCTGCATTATTTTGCACTTGCGCTGACGATCGGCATCGTGTTCGGCATTTACTCTTCGGTATTCGTCGCAGCGGCAATCGCGATGTACCTTGGCGTTAAGCGCGAAGACCTGGTCAAGCCGGTCAAGCGCGAGGACGAACAGCAAGTCCTGCCGTAGGTTCGTCGCTGGAGGATGATCGACACGCCTGGGCGGGTTCGAATATGGGACTTGCCGACCCGTCTGTTTCACTGGGTGCTGACGGCGATGGTCGTATTCTCGTTTACGACCGGCAAGCTAGGCGGCGAGTGGCTTCAATGGCACTTCAGATCCGGCTACGTGATTCTCGCGCTGTTGCTGTTCCGGCTTTTCTGGGGATTTGCCGGCTCCTGTTACGCACGATTCACGAGTTTTGTGCCATCGCCGGCCCGCATCTGGCGCACTCTGCGATCAACAGACACTGCGCCACCCTTAGTGAACGCCGGCCACAACGAGGTTGGCACGGTATCCGTCTATGCGCTGCTGCTGGTGCTGCTGGCGCAAGGCCTCAGTGGTCTTTTCAGCAACGACGGGACGTTTAACGAAGGCCCGTGGGTGCGATGGGTATCAGAAGCGACGAGCAACAGGCTGTCAGCGCTGCACTACTACAACCACTGGCTGATGGTCGCGCTCGTCGCGGTTCACGTCGCCGCAATTGCGTTCTATTTGCTGATACGCCGCCAAGACCTGATCACGCCAATGCTGACCGGCGACAAACTCGGCGTTGCAGCACTCGCCGCAGAGGATGGCAGCGCGATCCGGCTGCGCGCCTTTGCGCTTGCGGGCCTTGCGGTAGCCATCGTGTACGTCCTGGTGATCCTTTAACGCAAGGCCGCGGCGCGCTTCAACAGCAGCTCACGCTCGCGCATGTTGTTGCGGGTCAGTGATGCGGCTCTCTGAAATTCGGACTGCGCTTCATCGGCACCGATTGAGTTTGGCCAGCAAGTCCCCGCGAACGCTTTTCTGCGGCAGCGCCACCCGGTGTTAAATGTCCCGAAAGTGTCAAATCGGCGACCGATGGCCGTGGCCGCGTCAATTCTTCAATCGATAGCCGGTCCTAAAAATCCACGCCACCATGGCCAGGCAGATTGCAAAGAATGCCAGTGTGATCGCAAGGCTGAGTTCGACGCCGACATCGGCGGTGCCGTAGAAGCTCCAACGGAATCCGCTGATCAAATAGACAACCGGGTTGAAAAGTGCCAGCGTGCGCCAAGACGGCGGCAGCATGTCAACCGAATAGAACGCTCCGCCGAGAAAGGTCAACGGAGTCACGACCAGCATCGGAACAAACTGCAATTGCTCGAAATTATTGGCCCAGATCCCGACGATGAAGCCGAACAGGCTAAACGTTGTCACAGTGAGCACCAGAAACCCGACCATCCATACCGGATGCAGGATCTGTATCGGAACGAACAGCGCGGCGGTTGCCAAAATAATCAGGCCCAGCACGATCGACTTGGTCGCCGCGGCGCCTACATAGGCCAACACGATCTCGAGGTAAGACACGGGGGCCGACAGCAACTCATAAATGGTGCCGGTGAATTTCGGAAAATAGATTCCGAATGATGCGTTCGAGATGCTCTGCGTGAAGAGCGCCAGCATGATCAGTCCTGGCACGATGAACGAGCCGTAGGTAACACCGTCGACTTGCGCGATTCGCGAGCCGATTGCGGCGCCAAAAACAACGAAGTAAAGCGAGGTGGTGATCACGGGCGCCACCAGGCTTTGCCACACCGTGCGTGCGGCGCGCGCCATCTCGAACCGGTAGATCGCCCACACGCCGTGCCAGTTAAACGTGGTTCTGCTCATTAGCCTGCGCGGTCAGTGACCAGGCTGACGAAAATGTCTTCGAGCGAGCTCTGCGTCGTGTTTAGATCCGTAAACCCGATGCCAAGCTCGTCCATTCTGCGCAGCAGCGACGGGATTCCGGTGGATTCCTGATGTGCGTCGAAGGTGTATTCGACCTGGAAGCCGTCCGGCGCCAGCGTCAGGTTCCAGTCCGATAGACCTTCCGGAATTGCCTTCATCGGCTCCTGCAGAAGAATCGTCAGCTGCTTCTTGCCGAGCTTCTTCATCAGCGCCGTTTTTTCCTCAACGACAATCAACTCGCCTTTGCTAATCACACCGATGCGGTCAGCCATTTCCTCCGCTTCATCAATGTAATGCGTCGTCAAGATAATCGTTGCCCCGCGCTTCCGCAGACCGCGCACCAACGCCCACATGTCACGGCGCAGCTCGACATCGACGCCGGCGGTCGGCTCGTCGAGAAACAGGATCTCGGGCTCGTGCGAGAGCGCCTTTGCAATCATCACTCGGCGCTTCATGCCGCCAGAGAGCGTCATGATGCGGTCGTTGCGCTTGTCCCACAGTGATAACACGCGTAACAAATTTTCGATGAAAGATGGATTCGACCCACGCCCGAACAACCCACGGCTGAAATTAACGGTGGCCCACACAGTTTCAAAGGCGTCCGTCGTCAGCTCCTGCGGCACTAAACCTATTTTCGTCCGCGATTCACGGAAGTCGCGAACAATGTCCGCGCCGCCGACCGTCACCGTCCCGGTGGTGGCGGTCACAATGCCGCAGACAATGCTGATCAGCGTGGTCTTGCCTGCTCCGTTGGGTCCCAGCAGCGCGAAGATCTCGCCTTTGTTGATCTGCAGGTCGATCACCTTCAGCGCCCGCAGCCCCGAGGCATACGTCTTGGTCAGACTGGAGATGGAAATGATCGACATGACCGTTTTCATCGACCCAATAGAAATCAGCGCGAGGCGGCGTGGCGGTGCCGCCCGTCTGTAGCTAGCTTCCGCTGGGTAGCGCTACTTCGCCCGAAAGTCGTCGTGGCAGTTATCGCA
>JACCYC010000251.1 GCA_013696665.1 Burkholderiaceae bacterium
CCGATGTAGCTGCACTGATCGATCCGACTACCGTTGCCTTCGAATCGATGACCGACCCGAAAGGCACCACCGTGCTCGAACAGAACTATCAGTTCGATCTGGTGAGCACTGACAAGTTGTTGCAGAAGTATGTTGATCGGTCAATCACGGTCGACCAAGTGCGCGGGCAGAGCACTGAATCATTCAATGGCACGCTGCTCTCGACACAGGGCGGCATCGTTCTGCGGCGAGAAGATGGGGGCGTTCAGATTCTCCCTCACAATGCCGGGGTTCGGCTGCCGGCACTGCCCGGTGGCCTGATCACGCGGCCGACGCTCGTGTGGGACGTTGCAGCCCAGCGTGCCGGCGCGCAGCGAACACGCGTTTCATATCAGACACAGGGCCTGACCTGGTGGGCTGACTACAACGTTGTGTATGCGGAGGGTGCCAATGCGAATGCCTGCCGGCTCGATGTGGGCGCATGGGTCAGCATCGTCAACCAGTCGGGGGCGAGCTACACCGATTCGCGGCTGAAGCTGGTGGCGGGCGATGTGCACCGCGCGCTGCCGGCAGCACCAGCCAGTGTGGCGATGGTCAAGCAATCGCGCGCCGACATCGCTGCCGAGCGCGATGCCGGCTTCGCGGAGAAATCCTTCTTTGAGTATCACCTGTACACGCTGGGGCGCACTACGACGCTTCCCGACAATTCGACGAAGCAGATCGAACTCTTTCCCGCGGCGCGGCGGGTCCCGTGTGAAAAAACACTGGTGTACTACGGCGCCCCCGGTGGTCAGCGCGGTTTTCTATCGTCGCCCGCCACCGATCGCCACTATGGCGTTCAGAGCAATCGCAAGGTCGACGTCTATCTGCAATTTAAGAATGTCGAAGCCACCAATATGGGCATGCCGCTGCCCGCGGGGCGCGTACGTGTCTCGAAGCTCGACCCGGCAGATCAGACGCTTGAGTTCATCGGCGAAGACGTCATTGATCACACGCCTCGCAATGAAAATCTATTGCTCAAGCTAGGCTCGGCGTTCGATGTCGTCGGCGAAAGACGTCAGGTAGATTTCAAGGTTGACACGACGCGCAAGACAATGACCGAAGAGATTGAGGTGAAGCTGCGCAATCAGAAGAAGGAAAAAGTCGACGTGATAATCAAAGAAAATCTCTATCGCTGGGTTAACTGGAACATCGCGCAACGAAGCCACGAATATCGGAAGGAAGACGCGCGCACCATCGTGTTTCCTGTCACGGTCGCAGCCGGTGCCGAATTAACAGTTCGCTACACCGTTCACTACAGCTGGTGACGGCGGCAGAGCCGATTCATTTGCTGCCGACGGGCACTTTTCCGATTACGCCTTCGACGTAGTAGTTCATTGCGCCAAGCTGTGCATCGCGTAACGTGCCCGTCGCAAGAATTTCCTTGCCATCATTGCTCTTCAGCGGCGCAGTGAACGGATGAAATTTGCCAGCGCGGATGTCCTCCTGCCGCGCTTTCACCAACTCGATCAGCTCCGGCGGAAGGTTGTCCGCGAGCCCCTGCAACCGGATGAACCCGTCCTTCATACCGCCCCATACCGGAGCAACTGCCCAGGTTCCGTCGAGCACGGCTTGCGCACGGTGCGTGTAATAGTCGCCCCAGTGGTGAGTAACCGCGACGAGCTGCGCATTGGGTCCAAACCGTGCCATGTTCGAGTGGTACGCGACTGCCATCTTTCTTTTCTGTTCGGCCGCAGTAACCACAGCGGTTGAATCCGTGTGGTGGGTGACGACATCGGCGCCCTGGGCCATCAACGTATTTGCGGCGTCGCGCTCTTTGCCGGGGTCGTACCACGTGCTGATCCAAACGACGCGTAACTGCGCCTTTGGATTGCTCGCACGCGCGCCAAGCAGAAAAGCGTTGATGCCCTGCAAGACTTCGGGAATTGGAAACGCAGCGACGTAACCGAGCGTACCGGTCTTGCTCATGCGGCCGGCAATCATTCCGGTCAGATAACGGCCTTCGTAGAAGCGTGCGTTGTACGTATTGACGTTGGGCGCAGTCTTGTACCCCGTCGCATGCTCGAACTTCACATCCTTGAATTCCTCGGCGACCTTCAGCGTCGGATTCATGAAGCCGAACGACGTCGTAAAAATAAGCTTGTGCCCCTGCTGCGCAAGATCCCGAATGACCCGCTCAGCGTCGGCGCCCTCGGCGACCTTCTCGACAAAAGTCGCGCTGACCTTGGCGCCGAGCGCCTTGACCATCTGCTCGCGCCCCGCATGATGTTGCGCGGTCCAGCCGGCGTCGGACACCGGGCTTACGTATACGAAGCCGACTTTCAAAGGTGCCGCAGCAACCGGTGGTGGAGCTACCAGGGCTTTTTGCGCCGCCTCTTCCTTCTTGCTGCAGCTGCCAACTGCTGCAACAGCAACCAGCAATGCTGCAAGCTTTGCATGCGTTCTCATCGCTTCTCCGAATCAGCGCAGGAAGTCTACGGTAGCCCGTGCGGACTGAACGCTTTCCCCAACGCCGCTGGCATGTTGAGGCGAATCCAGCGCGGATCGCGCGAAATCAAAACCAGTACGACGATGGTTGCGATATACGGCGTCATCGCGAGCCACTGCGCCGGAATGTCGATGCCCGCCCCTTGCAGATAGAACTGCAGCATCGTGACACCGCCGAACAAATACGAACCCAGCAGCACGCGGCCGGGACGCCAAGTGGCAAACGTGACCAACGCCAGTGCAATCCAACCGCGGCCGGCAACAATGCCTTCTGACCAGAGCGGCGTGTAGATCGTCGACAGGTACGCGCCCGCCAAACCGGCGCACGCGCCACCGAATGCCAGCGCGGCCCAGCGAATGCGACGCACCGGATACCCGAGCGCGTGCGCCGACTCGGGTGATTCGCCGACAGCGCGCAGCACGAGTCCGCCGCGCGTTGCAAATAAAAACCACGCCACAGTAGCCGCCAGCGCGAGCGACGCGTACACCATCCAGTGATGCGCAAAAAGAGCAGGTCCAACAAACGCAAGCTCGCGCAGAATCGGTACACCATCGGCCATTCGCCCCGGCAGCGTATCGCCCTGCACTGTTGTGCCGATGAACGTTGAGATGCCTGCTCCGAACAGTGCGAGTGCCAAACCTGTCGCAAACTGATTGGTCATCAGCCCGACCGCCAGCGCTGCAAACAGTGATGCTAGTAAAGCTCCGGCAACGGCGCCGGCGAGAAATCCAATCCAATACTGTCCCGACGCCAGCGTTGCACCAAAGGCGACCACCGCACCCACCAGCATCATTCCTTCAGTGCCAAGATTGACGACGCCGCTGCGCTCGTTGATCACGATCCCGATCGCAGCGAGCAGCAGAGGCGTGCCCGCGTTGAGCGTGATGGCAATCAGCGCAGCGACAGCATCCATTAGATCGCAGCGGCCCTTCGAAACTGCACGCGATGCGCGACCATGGTGTCGCAGGCCAGCAGAAAGAACAGCAGCAGTCCCTGATAAACGCCCGTGAGCGCGGATGGCATGCCCAATCGCGACTGCGCCAGTTCCCCACCGATGTAAAACAGCGCCATCACCAATGAAGCGAGCACGATTCCCGCCGGGTGCAAGCGGCCAACGAACGCGACGATGATCGCTGCGAAGCCGTAGCCAGGCGAAATTGACGAAGTCAACTGCCCGATCGGGCCGGCAACCTCAAGTCCGCCCGCGAGACCTGCCAATGCACCCGACAACAGCAGCGCAAACCACAGGGCACGACGATTCGAAAATCCTGCGTAAAGCGCGGCACGGGGAGCCAGTCCAATGACCTTAAGTTGAAAGCCGATAACTGTGCGAGCGAACAACAGCCACACCGCTGCAGCGGCAACCAGCGCCAAAACGCTGCCAAGCGTAAGCCGGGTGCCTTCGATCAGAATTGGCGCGCGTGACGCGGCGGCGAACATTTCGCTCTGCGGAAATCCATAGCCCGCGGGATCACGCCACGGCCCTTGCACCACCCACGAAATCAACTGCTGCGCGACGTAGACCAGCATCAGGCTGACCAGAATTTCGTTTGCGTGAAAACGATCGCGTAACCACGCAGTCAGCGAAGCCCAGATAGCACCGCCGGCAGCCGACGCCAACAAGACCAGCATGAACCAGCCGCGCGATGTTTCGGGAGTGGCCAACAACGCCACACCGCCCCCGACGATTGCGCCCACGATCAACTGACCTTCGGCTCCGATGTTCCACACGTTGGTGCGAAAGCACACTGCCAGGCCGC
>JACCYC010000278.1 GCA_013696665.1 Burkholderiaceae bacterium
TGCGATCGACGTCGGACTTTGTCAAGAACGCGGTCGACAACGTCAAGATCACAATCGTCGAAGGCGCACTGCTCACCGTACTGATCGTTTTCCTGTTTCTCGGCAGTTGGCGCAGCACCGTAATCACTGGCCTCACGCTGCCGATCGCGGTTATTGCCACCTTCATTGCGCTGCGGGTCTTCGGATTCACACTGAACTACATGACGATGATGGCGCTCAGCCTCTGCATTGGGTTGCTGATCGACGACGCGATCGTGGTGCGCGAAAACATTGTGCGACACATCCACATGGGCAAGGATCATTACACCGCTGCGCGTGAGGGGACGGACGAAATTGGCCTTGCCGTGCTGGCAACGACCTTCTCGATTGTTGCAGTGTTTGTTCCCATCGCGTTTATGGGCGGCATTGTCGGCAAGTTTTTTTATCCATTCGGTATCACGGTTGCAGTGGCAGTACTCGTGTCGCTCTTCGTCAGCTTCACGCTCGATCCGATGCTGTCTGCGATTTGGCGTGACCCGCCGCACGGCATGCATCAAACGCGCTTCATAGGGCCCGTGTTGCGCGCCTTCGATCGTCTGATGGATCGCGTGCATGCGATCTATGGGCGCTTACTTGGCTGGGTGCTGTCGCCGCGTAGCTGGACGCTCGGGGCGAACGTGCCGACAACCAAAGTGCCGTTGGGTATCCCTGCATTTGGCGTGTGGCGCGCGCTGACCCGCTGGGACGCGCGCCATCTGAAGCCGCGCTTTGCGACGATCAGCCCGCGTGGAATTACGCTGTGGATCGCCGTCCTCAGCTTCGTTGTCGCCATTCCGATTGCCGGTGTCGTCGGCACGGAGATGATGCCGCAGAGCGATGAGGGCTTTACCAGCGTTCGGTTGACAATGCCGGTCGGTTCGAGCCTCGAATACGCCGATCAGCGGGTCAAGCGCGTCGAAACAGCGCTGCGCGATTTCAAGGAGATTGATTCGATAGATACCGGAGTCGGTACCGACGGCCCGAAGAACACGGCGCGGCTGAACTTGAAACTTATCCCGCGCGCGCAGCGCGACCGTTCGCAGAAGCAGCTTGAGCAGGCCATTCGGCAGAAACTTGCGGCGATTCCGGGCGTCGATATGAAAGTGGGCTGGGGAGGACCGATTTACGTGGCATTGCTCGGCAACGATGATGCGGAGATGCAGCGCGTTATCACCGATCTACGCCAACGAATTCTGTCGATTCGCGGCATCACCGACATCGAGGTTTCGGCGAAGGAGGGCACGCCGGCACTGTCGGTGCGATTGAAGCCCGAGCTCGCATCGGAGTACGGCCTGACCTACGCGCAGCTGGGAACCACGCTGCGGGCATTAATTGGAGGTGAGAACTCGGGCTACTGGCTGGCGCCCGACGGGCAAAACTACGAGGTCATTACGCAGATTCCGCGCGCCAGCCGCACGGTGGTCGACGATATCTCCGGATTGAACATTGCAACGGGCCGCCAAATGACCGACGGCACGCCCGAAGTCATTCCGCTGCGATCGATTGCAACGATAGAACGCACAGTCAATCCCGAGAACATACGGCGCCAGGATTTGCAGCGAAGAATCGCGTTGTGGGCGAACGTGCAGGGCCGTCCATCGGGGGACGCGGGCAAGGAAGTGCAGGAATTGGTGAAGTCGTACCTGTTGCCCGCTGGCCTGCGGTTTGACATTGGCGGCCAGATTCGCGAACAGGAAGAAGTCAACGCGGCTATCTTTGGCGCGCTCGCGCTGGCGGTGATCTTTATCTACATCGTGCTGGCGTCGCAATTCGGCAGTTTTCTGCAGCCGTTGGCGATCATGGCCTCGCTGCCATTGTCGATCGTTGGCGTCATGCTCGCACTCCTGATCACGAAAACGACGCTGAACATATTTTCGATGATAGGCATCGTGTTCCTGATGGGGCTTGTAACGAAGAACGCGATTTTGCTGGTCGACTTCGCCAACAGGGGCCAGCGCGATGGCCTGGGACGCAACGAAGCATTGCTTGCTGCCGGCCAGGTGCGCCTGCGGCCAATCCTGATGACCACAGCAGCGATGATCTTCGGCATGCTGCCGTTGGCTATAGGGGTGGGTGAAGGCTCCGAGCAGCAGTCGCCGATGGGGCGCGCGATCATCGGGGGAGTGATCACCTCGACACTGCTGACGCTGGTCGTGGTACCCGTGATCTATACGTATCTCGATGCGCTCGAGCAGCGCTTGAAGCGTCGGCGCAGGCGCGGCGCGCCGACGCTCACGCAACAGCCCGCTGACAAACTCTGACGTAGTAGGCATTGCGCGATGACCCGGGTAACCACGTGGCTCGAGCATGACCCCGATGCGCGCGTCATTCGCTGGGGGTGGACGCTGTGGCTCGCGTGGGGTCTCGTCGGCGGCGCGCTGTTGCTCAACGACATCGGTCACGGGACTGGCGTCCTTAGTCTGATCCTGGTGGCGCCCTTTTGGGGCCTGTGGCTGCTATGGCCCGCGTACCGCGGCGTGCGTGCACTGTGGAACTGGCAATCTCAGAGCGCGTGGGGTGAATGGAACGGTGCGTACTATGAGTTCGACGGGCGCCAGATAAGAATTCTTCTTCAGCGCGACCGCATCTGGGTCGTCGCGGACGATGTATTGGACGCGCTCGACCTGCAAGGACGCCAGCGTGATGCCGGACGTATACGGCAGATATCGGGCCGCGATGGGCTGGTCCGATTGCCGCACTCGCGGCTACTTACGTTCTCCGAAATTGGAATCAAGGCTTGGCTCGATCGCCGCACCGACATCGATGCGCACAAGTTCTCTCGTTGGCTGGACAAGCAGGTGATCGAGCCGTATCGCCGACGCCTTGAGATGGACGCGAGCGAGCCACACAACGCGCAACACAAGTGAGTTCGGACTACTGAGCTGCAACCGCAGCCGGAGGCTTTTCTTTCTGGGTCAACGGACGAGCGGGCTCCTGTTTAAAACTGACGGTCAATTGCGATGTTTTGGGATAGCCCGAAGCATCAAGGCTCAGGTTCCACTCA
>JACCYC010000151.1 GCA_013696665.1 Burkholderiaceae bacterium
TGGCCGCGCGCATCCGGCAGGTCGTACGGCTTCATGCGGACAATCGCTGATCAGCGCGACGCACGGCGTCGACAAAGTGTTGCATCTTCTCTGCGCTCTTGATTCCCGGCTGCTGCTCGACACCGCTGCTGACATCGACCGCATGCGGTCGAACCTCAGCCATTGCAGCGCCTACATTCTCGGCGTTGAGCCCGCCTGCAAGCACCAAGGGCTTAACACGCGGTGCTATCAACAGCGACCAGTCAAACGACCGCCCGCTGCCGCCGAAATCCGCGCTGGGCGCATCCACTAGCAGCGCACTGGCCGATCCGAACTCGCCCTGCGCATCAGAGAAGTCAGTCGCCTGTGATATTGGTACGGCGCGAATGTAAGGACGTTGGTAGCGGCTGCACGCAGGCTCATGTTCGTGGCCATGAAATTGCAGCCAGCCGGTCGGTACCATCTCGAGAGCGCCCTCCACGAGATCAGGCGCGGCATTGACGAACAACAGGACCGGAGTCGCAAACACTCCGAGCTCGCGACTCAGGCTACGTAGCCGTGACGGTGTGACATAACGCGAACTTTGCGGGTAACAAACAAACCCGACCGCGTCAGCGCCAGCGGCAATCGCCGCAGCCACATCAGCTTCTCGCGTCAGTCCGCAAATCTTGATTCGTGTACGCATGGGTCCAGCCGGCCTGCTCATCGGGCGCAGGCAAACCAAACGCCTGATCGTACTCGACCCGGGCGAGATACAAGCCTGCGGCGGCAAACGTCGGTGCGGCTGCTGCCCGATCGCGCGCGTTAAGAACATCTCTGGCCCAATCCGCCGGGCGCCGCCCCACGCCTACATAAACAAGCGAACCGACTACATTGCGCACCATGTGATGCAAGAATGCATTCGCGCTGACACTGATCTGAAGCAACGGCCCGCGACGTTCCACCGTAAGCCTTTCGACGTTTCGCACGGGAGTCGATGCCTGGCATTCGGCGGAGCGAAAGGATGTGAAATCGTGGCGCCCGATCAGATGCTGCGCTGCTTGTCGCATTGCGTTTTCGTCGAGGTGTCGAAAAACCCACCCTGCGCGTTGATGCGCAAGCGGTGAACGCACGGGCGCATTGACAATCCAGTAGTCGTAGCGGCGTCGTTTGGCGCCGTAGCGCGCATGGAAATCGTTGCCAACGACACGGGCCCAACGAACCGCGACCGATGGCGGAAGAAAACGGTTGACTCCGCGCACCCACGCAGTGGTGGGCCGAGCAACATCGGTGTCGAAGTGAATAACCTGGTCGAGCGCGTGAACACCGCTGTCGGTGCGGCCAGCGCAAATGCTTGAAACGGGACCACCTGCGATCTGCGTCAGTGCTGTTTCAACGCAGTCCTGGACGCCTCGATCGTCGGGCTGCGTCTGCCAGCCTCTAAAACTAGCGCCGTCGTACTCAAGACCTAGCGCAAGGCGCACCTTCTGAGAAGCCGCAGAAGCACAGGCGAGCGACTGGCGCTCGCCCTTGCCTAGTTCTCGATCTGCTTGATCAGATCGACTGCGTTCTGACGCTGCTCGCGCGTTCCATCACGCATCACTTCGTCGAGCAGTTCGCGAGCACCGTCCTTGACGCCGAGGTCGATGTAACCACGCGCTAGATCAAGCTTGGTGGCCATTTGCTGCGCAAGCGCACTGCCTGGCTCGGTTTCGCCACGCTTGGTTGCAGCATCGAGGCTCACCGCCGACAAGTCGAAATCGATCAAAGGTACGGTGGCCTGGTCGGTATTGGCAGTCAGGCGGGCCGCCTGTTCATCGGGCAGGTTACCAACCGGTGCAGACTTCATGCCGATCACGGTGGGGCGCGATAACGCCTCCTCCATCATTGGGGAAGGTGCAACGGGCATACGGGTCGATGGGGCCACCGGCATACGCGTCGGCGGAGGAATGTTTAGATCGAGGTCGGGGATTGCGCCAACGCCGGTGGCAGTCGGTGCCATCGCCGGATAGCGGTCCTTCGAGAGCGCGGAATCGATATCGGCTACCGCGGGAGGTTCGGCTCTTTGCGGAGCGGTCGCGGCGAACACATCGATATCATCGCCTCCGCGTCTCGCCCCCGAACTCGGCGCCGGGCTTGGTGTTTCTTCAAAGTCCGGCATCCGCGTGGCGACGTCGAGGGATCCCATACGCGTAGGACCCAAGTCAAAGTCGAGCGAGCCAAAGTCAGTTGAAGCACCCATTGCAGCGGCCGCACTCTTCGCCTGCTCGGCCGCATCATCCCCAGGCCTAGTCGCCCGGAACTGCGTGGTTGGCGCCGATGTAGTCGCCGGACCCGACATCTTCGTGTCCTGCGGCATCTTGGTTTCGACCTGCATCGTGGTATCGGTAGAACGCGTATCCACCACCATCTTGGTCAGCGGCGGTACGTTTGCCGATGTTGTATCGCGGCTCATCACCGAGCTGCCCGTCAGGCCTCCGAGATCCAACCCGCCGGTGGCGCCCCCACCCAATGTCGCCGGGCTTTTCGAACGAGGGTTCGGATCGAGCCGGAAACCAGTCGTCGGGCCACGCGTCGTATCACCCAACGAAGCTCCAACGGCACCTGCAAACATCGCATGCGCGGGATCGACGGTACGGCCAAGTTTGACCCCACGCTCCCAATCTTCGCCGGTTGCACCGGTACGCTCACGCAATTCCTCGGCAACGGCCATGAACGATGACTTGTCACCGCGGCGCGCGTAAATTTCCATCAGCTTGACGCGGACGGCGTGGCGATCAGGCTGCAAACGCAGCGCTTCCTTCAGAATGTCTTCGGCCTGTTCCTCACGACCGTAAGCGATGTACACATCGGCTTCAGCAACAGGATCGACTTCATTCGAATCCAGCTGCGAAGCCGCCGGAATGAAGCTCGAGTTGAAGGTGCTCGTACCGGTGTCTACGCTTTGTCCACCGGTCGCGCCAAACATCGAATTGGCCTGCACGCCCTCGCCGGTTTCCTTAAACCTGTCGCTGCTTTCCGCGCGACGCTTGCGATAGGCGCTCCAAGCAACCAACCCTATCAGCAACGCGACAATGCCCAGCAGCCCGACCAGGGTGGTTGTATTGCTTAACAAGTCCGAGAAAAAACTCGGCTCTTCGCGCGGCGGCGGCAGAGGCGTCGATTTCTTGACAACTGGCGGAGTCGTAGCCACCGGTGTGACCGGTGCTGGCACGGGAGCGGCGCCAGGCACAGTCGTTGAAGTTGACGGCGAGGTAACGGCCGATGGCGACGACTTCGAACTATCGATCGGCGTCGGCGTCACTGGCGGCGTGCCCGGAGACGACACTGGCGTCGCTGGCGCCGGCGAAGGCGGCGTGACCACCGGTGTTGGTGCCGGCGTTGGCGCAGGCACCGGCGTCAATACCGGGGCAACAGCGACGGGAGCAGGAGCCAGCGGCGTCGACGGCGCTGCGATCGGCGCACTCTTCTCGGCCTGCTTCTGGGCTACGGCGCCGGCCTTGCTTTGCACTTGCAGCGCTTTCTGGATCGCGTCATTGGTTTTCTTTAGCTGCGCCGCGCGTTCCTGCTCTTCGCGTACAGCGCGCGCCTTGGCTGCGGCCTCATCGGCTTTTGCAGCAGCGGCGGCGGCAGCGGAAGTCGCTCCGGACTTCGTATCAGCACGCGCAATCTTGAGCTGGTCGCCGCCTGTTTGAGCCGGTGCGCTCTTGTCTTGCACGCGGGCAGTCACGCGGCCCGAGCCAGCTGCCGCGGGTGCCGCGGCTGCGACCGGCGCCGAACCGGCGGCTTGCGCGAGACGGCTTCTGTATTGCGAGAAATCGGCGCTTTGTGCAACCACTTCGCGACGAGCTTCACGCTGCTCCAAGGCAGCGGCATCGGCAGCGGACGGAATCGATAGCGTCGATCCCGCGCGAAGCCGATTCATGTTCTTGGCAACGAACGCATCCGGGTTGGCGCGCAGCATTGCAACGAGCATCTGATCCAGCGAGACGTTTGCAGGCTTGTTGCGAGCCGCGATGGCGCCAAGCGTGTCGCCCGACTTAACTACATATGAGCCTTCAGATGGTGTTGCTGCAACGCTGGCAACAGGCGCAGCGGGTGTCGGCCGTGTCGGCGCGGAAGGAGCGGTCGCACTCGCCGGAGGAGCAGCCGAAGACGCGGCCGGCGGCGTCGCAGCGCTCGATGCTGCCGATGGGGTAGCTGGCTGGCGTGA
The DNA here is from genome assembly GCA_013696665.1 of Burkholderiaceae bacterium. Classification (GTDB taxonomy): domain Bacteria; phylum Pseudomonadota; class Gammaproteobacteria; order Burkholderiales; family Burkholderiaceae_F; genus JACCZX01. Next base: position 4,172 of record JACCYC010000151.1, read on the forward strand.
TGCGGCGGTCGGTGGAACCACTCCCGGCACACTTGGCGAAGCGGTTGCCGCGACTGGCGGCAATATCGGCGCGTCAGCGCGCAATGACGGTGGATCGAGCAAAACGGTGTACTCGCGGATTACGCGGCCCGTAGCCCAGGTCAGCTCGACCATCAGATCGAGATACGGCTCGTTGACCGGCTGCGCGGAACTGATGCGCACGAAGTAACCCCCGTCTGCACGCTTGTCGAGCGCGAAGCGAAGGTTGGTCAGCGCCGGGTTGAAGTCAAGGTTGGCTGCGCGAAAGGCCGCAATCGGCGCCATCCTGACCTGCAAAGTCGGCAACTCATCGCGTCCAATCGAAGTCACTTCGAGCTCGGCGCGCAATGGCTGCCCGAGTCCCGATGTGACGGCTAAACGTCCGAGTCCTGCGGCATCTGCCTGCGGTGTGCTGACCGCTAGACCGAGCGCAAGTGAAAGCGCGCACCATAGGGGCGCGCGCGCAAATTTTTGGGATGGCATTCCGCCCCCTGATGGGATGCAACGTTTTTCGAACATAACATCATGGACTTACGGTCGCAAGCTTAGAAATAGCGGTAACTCACGCCTTTATGTGAGATTTGCCTGGAGCCGCAATGGGCTCACACCCCGCGCAGTTTCTATTTGATCAACATGCGCAGCATGCGTCTTAACGGTTCGGCAGCGCCCCATAGCAGCTGATCACCGACCGTAAACGCCGAAATATATTCAGGCCCCATCGCAAGTTTGCGCAGGCGCCCAATGGGAATGCTCATTGTGCCGCTGACCCTTGCGGGTGACAACTCGCGAATGCTGTCGTCGCGATTATTCGGAATGACCTCGACCCATTCATTTGCGTTGCTCAAAATTTTCTCGACATCCGAGATGGGAAGATCCGCGCGCAGCTTGATCGTCATTGCCTGGCTGTGACAACGCATCGCGCCAATACGTACACAAATGCCGTCGATCACCACGGACCCTGGTTCTCCCATTGCGGGACGACCCAGGATCTTGTTGGCTTCGGCACCGGCCTTCCACTCTTCGCGGCTGACTCCGTTGCCGAGGTCATCGTGGATCCACGGAATCAAGCTGCCGGCAAGAGGAGCACCGATGTGGCGTACCGGCAGCTGATCCGATAGCAGGCTGGTCGAGACGGCGTGGTCGATTTCAAGAATTGCCGAACTCGGATCGGCAAGCAAGTCTCGCGCGGAAGCATGCGCGTGGCCCATTTGTTCGAGCAGTTCACGCATCTGCGGAGCACCGGCACCCGAGGCCGCCTGATAGGTCATCGCACTGACCCACTCGATCAAGTCAGCCTTTAACAACCCGTCGAGCGCCATCAGCATCAGGCCAACGGTGCAATTGCTGCCGATGAAGTTCCTGCCCCCGAGCTGCAATGCTTGTTGAATTACCGGCAGATTCACTGGATCGAGAATGATCACCGCGTCATCCTTCATGCGCAGTGCCGAAGCCGCGTCGATCCAGTAGCCGTTCCACCCGCAATCGCGCAACTTCGGAAATACGTCGTTGGTGTAGTCGCCTCCCTGCGCGGTAACGATCACATCGCACGCCGCGAGCGCCTTCACATCGCCCGCGTCCCTGAGCGTTCGCTCGCCGCGCGTGACGACCGGTGCATCCCCACCGGCGTTGGACGTGGTAAAGAACACCGAGTCGAAGAGCTCGAAATCCTTTTCAGCACTCATCCGCTGCATCAGCACGGAGCCCACCATTCCGCGCCAGCCGACGATCCCAACTTTCATCACTGCCCCTCTTTACAACGCTGCCAGCACTGCATCGGTCATCTCGCTTGTGTCAACCCTGCGCGTACCTTCGCTCCATATATCAGAGGTTCGAACGCCACTGGCGAGCGCACTCTTGACCGCGCCTTCGATGCGCGCCGCCTGGTCGACGCGATTCAATGAGTGCCGCAGCATCATTGCGACCGACAAAATCGTTGCCAGCGGATTCGCAATCCCTTTGCCCGCAATGTCGGGCGCGCTTCCGTGCGATGGCTCATATAAACCCTGCGCCCGTTCGTTCAATGACGCCGAAGGGAGCATGCCGATCGAACCGGTCAGCATCGCCGCTTCATCGGAAAGAATGTCACCAAACATGTTCCCCGTGACGATGACATCAAAACTTCGCGGCGCTCTGACCAACTGCATTGCGGCGTTGTCAACATACATGTGGTCAAGCGCAACGTCCGCGTAGCTCGCGTGAACGTCGGAAACGACTTCGCGCCAGAAACGAGATGTCGCCAGTACGTTGGCCTTGTCGACGCTGGTCAGTTTCCGCTGCCTCTTGCGTGCGGCCTCAAACGCAACCCGCGCGATGCGTTCTATTTCTGGACGGCTGTATCGCATCGTGTCGAACGCTTCGGGAGCGCCGCGAAAATCACCATCGGGCGCGTCACGCCGCCCCCGCGGTTGACCGAAGTAAATATCGCCGGTCAACTCTCGAACCAGCAGCAGATCGAGCCCTGCAACAATCTCAGGCTTTAGCGTCGAGGCGGCAATCAATTCCGGGTAGCACACCGCGGGTCGAAAATTCGCAAACAGCTTCATCTGACTGCGCAAGCCAAGGATTGCCTGTTCGGGGCGAAGATGCGAATCGAGCGCGTCGTACTTCCAGTCACCGACTGCTCCGAACAGCACGGCGTCGGCCGCCTGCGCAAGCCTTACCGTCGGTTCCGGTAGAGGGTGCCCGTGCGCTTCATAGGCGGCACCGCCGACCTCAGCAAACTCGAGTTCGAAAGGTTCATTGAGGGCGTTGATGACACGCACCGCCTCGGCAACAATTTCCTTGCCGATGCCGTCGCCCGGCAGCACGGCAATCTTCATTGCCGTCTACCCGCTCGTCTTGACGAGCCATGGCCGCTCGGTCAGTCGTTTGCTCTCGAAAGCAGCGATCTTGTCGCTGTGTCGCAGTGTGAGTTCGATGTCGTCAAACCCGTTTAGAAGGCAATGCTTCCGAAATGGCGCAACGTCGAATCCGTGCTCAGTCCCATCGCCCTCGACAACAACTTGGCGCGGCAGATCGACCGTGAGCTGGTATCCGGGCGTCACCGCAACCTCGTCGAACAACCGCTCGACAACAGCCTGCGATAGCGCCACCGGCAGCAGCCCATTTTTCGTGCAATTGTTAAAGAAAATATCTGCAAAGCTCGGTGCGATGACCGCGCGAAATCCAAATTGCAGCAGCGCCCAGGGTGCATGTTCACGCGAAGATCCGCATCCGAAATTCTTGCCCGCCAACAGGATCGAAGCGTTTTTATAGCGAGCCTGGTTCAGCACAAACTCTTGATTAAGCGGGCGACGCGAGTTGTCCATGCCGGGTTCGCCGCGATCCAGATAGCGCCACTGGTCAAACAAATTCGGACCGAACCCAGTCCGCCTGATTGATTTCAGGAATTGCTTTGGAATGATCGCGTCGGTATCGACGTTGGCACGCGGTAATGGCGCAACCAAGCCGCGGTGCACTTCAAACTTCTGCATCTTTGAATTTGCGCTTACTTTTTCGCCTTGTCCTCAATCTTCGAGCCGACTTTCTCGACGTCTTTGCCAAAGCCTTCCATCGTGTTGCATGCAACCAGCGCGAATACCGTCGCGAGCATGATGAACAGCAATTTCATCCCATCTCCTTGGTTAAAGTTTTGCCTATTGAAGCTTTCTAACGTCCGCGAAATGACCCTCGATTGCAGCCGCCGCTGCCATCCCTGGTGAAACAAGATGCGTGCGGCCGCCGGTGCCCTGGCGGCCCTCGAAGTTGCGATTGCTGGTAGACGCGCAGCGCTCGCCGGGCTCGAGGCGGTCCGCGTTCATTGCAAGGCACATCGAGCAGCCGGGCTCGCGCCATTCGAATCCCGCGTTACGAAATACATCGTGCAGTCCTTCCCGCTCAGCCTGCGCTTTGACGGGACCCGATCCGGGAACGACCATTGCGAGCTTGACGTTTCCGGCAACTCGCCTGCCAAGCCGCTTCACAACCCACGCAGCCTCGCGCAGATCCTCGATACGGCCGTTGGTGCAAGAACCGATAAAAACCTTGTCCAGATAAATGCCGGCCATCGGCGTCCTGGGCTCCAACCCCATATAGGCCAGCGCCCTTTCGATGCCTTCACGCTTGGCCGGATCGCGCTCCGCTTCGGGATCAGGCACCGAGCCATCAATGGTCGTCACCATTTCGGGCGAAGTACCCCAGGTCACCTGTGGCTTGATCTCAGCGGCAGCCAGCTCAATCGTGCGGTCGAACTTCGCGTCCGTGTCGGAGTGCAACGCGCGCCATGAAACGGCTGCTTGCTCGAATAGATCACCTGAAGGTGCAAACAACCGACCGCGCACGTACTCGATCGTCTTCGCATCGACTGCGACCATTCCTGCCCGCGCACCGGCTTCAATCGCCATATTGCACACGGTCATGCGGCCCTCCATCGACAGCGCGTCGATCGCAGAGCCGGCGAATTCGATCGCATACCCGGTACCACCCGCGGTACCGATGCGCCCGATGACCGCGAGCACGATGTCTTTCGCCGTAACGCCGGTCGGCAACCTGCCGGTGACTTTGACCAGCATGTTGCCGGCCTTTTTCGTCAGCAGCGTCTGCGTCGCGAGCACGTGTTCAACTTCGCTCGTGCCGATACCAAAGGCAAGCGCACCGAACGCGCCGTGCGTGCTGGTATGCGAGTCGCCGCACACAACCGTCATGCCAGGCAACGTGGCGCCCTGCTCGGGACCCATCACATGAACGATCCCCTGACGCTTATCGAGAAATGGAAAATAAGCGGCAGCGCCAAAACTGCGAATGTTGGAGTCGAGTGTGACAATCTGCTCTTTGGAGATTGGATCGTCGATGCCGCCATACCCGTTTTCCCACCCGGTCGTCGGCGTGTTGTGATCGGCCGTAGCCACGATCGAACTGATGCGCCACGGCTTACGCCCTGCCAATCGCAGTCCTTCATACGCCTGTGGACTCGTTACCTCATGCACCAGATGACGATCGATGTAAAGCATCGTCGTGCCATCGTCTTCCACGTGCACCACGTGGTCGTCCCAAAGCTTGTCGTAAAGTGTTCGCGCCGTGTTCATGCTCGAACGATTATGCCATCCGAGCGCGGAACCATTGCCTCCACGCAGCGCTCTGAAAGCGACATTGCAAAGGAGGCACAGTGAACGACAGGCCGAATAACGTACGCACATTGCAGCGCCGATATTTGCTGGCCGGTGCGGCTGGCGCCCTGGTAACGCCGTTGGCTGATGCCCAGACAGTGCCGAGGGCGATGCGCGCGAGCCCGTCCCAAACGCTGGGTCCGTTCTATCCGCGCGATGCGAGCGAGAGACCGATGGAAACGGACGCTGATCTACTGCGCGTCGAAGGCGATCGCGTGCTGACCAAAGGCGTGCCGATTTTCCTGACCGGACGCCTGCTCGATCTGCGTGGCAACGCATTGACGAATGCTGTGGTTGAAATTTGGCAATGCGATGCGAACGCCGTTTACCACCATCCCGCGGGCGGCGCCGAAGGCGAGCGCGATCCGAACTTCCAAGGCTATGGCGTGGCGCGCACCGATGGTGCCGGCGGGTTCTACTTCCGAACGATCAAGCCGATCGCTTATCCGGGCCGCACGCCGCACATTCACGTGCGGGTCCAGGGGCCGGGTCCATTAACGTTTGCAACGCAGTTGTATTTAGCTGACGATCCTGCGAATCGGCGCGACTTCCTGTTTTCGCGCTTGAGCGCGGAAGAGCGCGCTGCGTTGACCCTGAAGCTCGAACCGCGCAGCTCTGCTGCGCCAGAGTCGACCCACGAACTCGCGCGCGCCACGCAACTGATCGCGCGCGCGGAGTTGATCGTCGGTTAACGCCGCGCCGCCTGATAAAGCGGCATCACCTTGTCAACGTAGCCCTGCAAATCACGCAGTCGGGTTGCACCACTCGGATGCGTCGATAAGAATTCTGGCGCGCCACCTCCGCCGCTCACCTGCCCCATCTTTTGCCACAGGCTCAGCGCGGCGCGCGGATCGTATCCCGCACGCGCCATCAACTCCACGCCGATCACATCGGCCTCCTGCTCGTTTTGGCGGCTGTTCGGTAGCACCAGAGCGGTACCCACCACACTACCGGCCAATTGCGGATCGACCCGCACGCCGGTGAAAATTTCCAGCGCTATTGCCCCCACGGTGGACACCGCGCTGCTTGTCATTTGATCGGCGATGCGCTCGCGCGCATGTTCGCGCAGTGCGTGCGCAATTTCGTGGCCCATCACGGCCGCTAGCTCGTCGTCGGTGGCGTTGAGCCGCTCGATGAGGCCGGTGTAGACGGCCATCTTGCCCCCCGGCATTGCCCACGCATTGACGTCCTTCGACGTCAAAACGTTTGACTCCCATGCCCAGCCAGGGGCGTCCTGGCGGAACACACGCGTTTGTGGAATCAGGCGCTGCGCAATTGTCCTGACGCGCTGCACTTGCTGCGGATTTCGATTAAGCAAACCTTTTTTCTGCGCCTCGGCAATCACCTGACTGTATTGCTGCGACGCAGCCTGCTCGACCTCCTTAGAACTGACTACCGAACTAACACGTTGATTCCGAGCAACGCCAACGGCACCCGCCTCGGTCGTCTGAACAGTTTCGCAGGCTCCCAGCACCGCCGCCGCCGCGGCCACCAGCATTAAACGCAGCACGTAGTTCATCG
>JACCYC010000311.1 GCA_013696665.1 Burkholderiaceae bacterium
GGTGAAGCTGCTGCGCGTGCTCGAAACGGGCACCTTTGTGAAAGTCGGGACATCACAACCGCTCGCGACCGATGTCCGCATCATTGCTGCAACCAACAAGCAGCCAGCGAAAGCGGTGGCAGAAGGAAAGTTCCGCGAAGATCTGTTTCACCGGTTGAATGTATTCCCGATTCACCTGCCGCCTTTGAGAGAGCGCGCGGGTGATCTAGAAATGCTGGCGGAACATTTTCTGAGCGAGCTGAATGCAACGGAAAATACCGCAAAGCGTTTCTCGCCCCGTGCAATTTCGGCGTTGTTTCAGCACTCGTGGCCCGGGAACGTGCGCGAGTTACGAAACTACGTTCAGCGTGCATACCTCCTTGCCGACATGGTCATTGACGACGGCGCCGAGCTCGACTCGGAATCGTTTAATGCCGAAGATGATGATGTCATTTCGGTTCGCATTGGTACACCGCTGCATGAGATCGAACAAAGGGTGACGTTGGCGACCCTCGCGCGCTGCGGCAACGTTAAAAAGCGGGCCGCGGAGACGCTGGGGATCAGTCTTAAGACGCTTTACAACCGCCTTGAAGGCTACGCCCAGCGCGAGCATCAGAACGCGGGGCGCGCCGCAGAGCTTGCTTGAGCGCGGGCATTTGGGTATTGCCAGTGAGTTCGGCGTTGCGCCCGAGCGTGCGCGTGCCCCGTTCGCCGTCAAGTTGGCCTTCGGCGGCGCCGGCGGCGAGCGGGTGAGGCAGCTGCCTCCGCGCATCAGGTCTCTGGCTCCTCTGCCGCTCGTGTTCTTGGCAAAAGGTATTGCTGCGCAAGGTCTAGCCGGAGCGAGGCAGTGGGTCGTTTTGACGGCGTAAGATCGCATGCTGCACAACCTTCCTTTTGAAGGCACGCCGTTTGCTGCAAGTAGAAAAATTCAGCGAGAGATGCGATGGACGACCTTCCCTACGGGCTTCCGTATTCACTAATTCCTACCACCGACAAGGTATCGCGGGAGCCGGCTGATCATCCAGACAGAATTCCAGCGGACCAGCGCTCCGACCCGATCACGCGCCGGCTGCGAGTCCTTGTGCGCCGTAGCCTCAACGAGCGTCCTCACTGATCGATGCGAGGCCGCATGCGGCCACCTGATCAGCGCCCGTAGTCGGATCGGTGACCCTAACAATATTTTGATCTTGTCGCTCGTTTGTGACCGGCATTGATGTTGCTTTAGTCAACGCATCGTGCGCATCGCCTACGTTACCGAAACTTACCCGCCGGAAATCAACGGGGTCGCGCTTACTGCTGCTCGCTTCGTTCGCGGCCTGCGCAGTCGCGGCCACGCGGTCGATCTAGTGCGTCCGCGACAGGCGCACGAAGAGAAATGTGACCGCCGCACGGAGTGGCGCGTCCCTGGTATGCCGATTCCAATGTACCGCGACCTGCGCATCGGCTTACCTGTGGTTTCGCAATTGACCAAACGGTGGAAGGTCGATCGGCCAGACTTGGTGCACGTTGCTACCGAGGGCCCTCTCGGTTGGGCTGCTGTCCGAGCTGCGCGGGCTAATGGACTACCGGTGACCTCGGACTTTCGAACCAACTTCGACCAGTACAGCGCGCACTATCGGCTGGGCTGGTTGAAGGGCGTGGTGGGTGGTTACCTCAAGCACTTCCATAACGCTACCGATCGGACCTTTGTGCCCACTCCAGCAATGCGCCGCGTATTGTCGGATCAGGGCTTCCTGCGTACGGAAGTCGTTGGTCGTGGCGTCGACACGGAGAATTTTTCACCGCGCCATGCGAGCCCGGAGTTGCGTGCGAGCTGGGGAGCAGACGAAAATTCACCTGTGCTGTTGTACGTTGGCCGGCTCGCGTCCGAGAAAAATGTTCCGCTGGCCTTCGAAGCGTTTGAAGCGGTCCGCGCGCGAGTTTCAACGGCTCGGTTTGTTGTCGTGGGCGACGGCCCGCTGCGCAGGAAACTTGAAAGTGATCATCCCGATGCAATATTCGCTGGTTCGCAGCGCGGCGCGGCCCTTGCAAGACACTTTGCATCCGCCGATGTCTTTCTGTTTCCAAGTTTGACTGAGACTTTCG
>JACCYC010000320.1 GCA_013696665.1 Burkholderiaceae bacterium
GATGCAATCGGGAGCCTTACCTACGTCGACGATTCCGCGCTTGCGCAGACACGCACTGTTACTGCTTTGACTGAACCGATGGTGCGTCGTCCCACGCCACAGGCTATGGCGCCAGCGACGAGCACCCCTGACAGCTCACCTCGAACCGATGGTGCCAGGGCGCGACGTCCGCCGCGTCCACGGACGACTCCGCCCGGCGGCGAAAGCAAACAAGCGCTCGGGCCCGTGACTACGCTACGAATTGCACCTGGAGCGCCTGCCACATTGGCCAACCCTGCGTTGCGACGTTCGGCTCCGTTGCCGACTGCGCCCGCCGAAAATCCCGCAGGTCATGGAGAGTCTCACCGCAAGCGCGCGCGCTCGAAACGAGAGCGTGAGTTACTGGAACAGGCCGAGTCCGAGCTCGGCGTACCGACGCTGATCGCGCCCGGGGGCCGCGAACGCGTAGACGCAGGATCGATCGTCGACGGCATCGAGGTGATCGAGCTTGCAGCGTTACCGCGAGAAACCGAGGGTCCATCTTCAAAAACCGGGTACAGCACAAAAATAGAGAGCGAACCTGCGTTCATTCGCGATCAGAAAACCGAGCGACGTGGGTTCTCGGTCATCTTTGGCGGCGGCAGCTTGCTGTTGATCGTTTTGATGGCCGCACAGCTTGCAGTGATTTTTCGCGGCGAGCTATTGGCCCGAGCGCCCCAAACGCGCGACGTACTGCTGCAGTTATGCGGCGTGTTTTCCTGCACCGTGGGCTGGCCGGCTCACGTCGAGCAGCTCGCGGTGATCGGTAGCGAGCTACAGACAATCCCCGGCACCGATGTGCTGGAGCTGACGGCAGTAATCCGCAATCGCGCGACTTTCAGGCAGGCACTACCGGCAGTAGAGGTGACCCTGACCGATTCGCGCAATCGCCCGATCGCACGAAAAGTTTTTTCGCCCGCTGATTATCTGGCCGCTGCGGGCGAACCTTCATCACGCCTTGATGATGGATTCGCCGGGGGGAGCGACTACACGATCCGACTTTTCTTCGAGGCACGGGGGGTACAGGCCGCCGGATTTCTGGTTTATCCGTTTTTTATCTAAGGCCGGCGTGACAACACTGATCTGTGGATCGATCGCGTACGACTCGATCATGGTGTTCAAGGGTCGCTTTGCCGACCACATTCTGCCGCACCAGGTGCATATTCTTAACGTCGCATTCCTTGTGCCGGAGTTGCGCCGGGAGTTCGGTGGTTGCGCCGGCAACATCGCCTACAACACCAAACTGCTCCAAGGCGATGCCGCGCCAATGGCAACGGTGGGGCGGGACTGTCAGCCTTACCTGGACCGCCTCGATCATCTTGGCATCGACCGGCGCTTCGTACGCGAGATTGAAACCAGCTTTACCGCTCAAGCGTTCATTACCACCGATGCAGATAACAATCAGATAACGGCGTTCCATCCCGGCGCGATGTCTGACTCGCACCTAAACCAGATTCCTGACGACAGTACGGTAAGCCTCGGCATCGTGGCGCCCGACGGCCGTGCGGGGATGCTGCAACACGCCGAGGAATTTGCCGCCCGTGGTATTCCGTTCATGTTCGACCCCGGACAGGGGTTGCCGATGTTCTCGGGTGAAGAGTTGATCGGCTTTATCGACCGCGCAAGCTATCTTGCGGTCAACGATTACGAAGCGAAGCTTCTAACGGACCGCACACAACTGACGATTGATCAGTTGGCGAAGAAAGTGCGCGCCCTGGTGGTTACCCATGGCGGCTCAGGTTCCCGGATTTACGTTGATGGCAACACTTTGCAGATCCCCATTGCTCCCGTTGGCAAGCCAGTCGACCCGACGGGGTGTGGCGATGCATACCGAGCGGGATTGCTCGTCGGAATTGCCGAGAAAATGGATTGGGAAACCATCGGCCGACTCGCGGCCACGATGGGCTCGATCAAGATCGAGCATTCCGGCGGGCAGAATCATATGGCAGATCGCGAATCGATCGGTGAACGCTTTCATCAAGCGTTCGGTTACCGGCCTTGGTGAGCTGCTCGCGTCAGGCAGCGCCTTAGATTCTGGCAATAATCATCTGAACGACGTAGGCCGCCAGCAGCAAAACCAGCGGAGACAAATCAAAGCCGCCGACCGGCGGCAGGACGCGCTGAATCGGTCTTAACAACGGCCGCAACAGCATGCCGAGCGCGGGCGCAAACGGCGCATGCGGATTAACCCAGCTCACAATTGCGTAGATGATCGTGACCCATACGACGACATTGAGACCCCAGAGAATCAACTGACGCAACGCCGCCAGCAGCACGACGTCCAATGGAAATTCCGTTCCGCTTATCAGCTGAATCAGCGCGACGACGAGCAGAGTCACCAGAAACGCAGCCGCGATCGACACCCAGTCGATCCTGCCGCGCGGGGTGAACATCCGGTGCAGTGGACGGACTAGCCAACTTGTCAGGGCAACCACAAACTGCACCACCGGATTGCGGCCCGGCATACCGATCGCAAAAATCCATACGCGCAGTATCAGCAGCCCCACAAGCAGCGATCCAAGAACATCCAGCAAAAAGCGGGCAATGTCGATAAACATGTCGCGTCGGGGGTTACCGGGATTGAATCAGCACGTTGATTCGATTCTAAGCGGCTACTCCACGTGCGCCGTCCGACAGCGCCAAAAAAAGGGCGCTCGAAAGCGCCCCGCAATAACTCGAACCAACTTAAGGCCGGCTGCCCGTAGGAAAGGGCCACGCCGCTGCCGGGTTCAGTGCAGTTTTCGCACCGGGAGCCGCGACAGTCGACGGAGCGACCGGTGTCGGCATCGCAGCGGGCCTCGCTGCGGGCTTGGACATAGACTGCTGTCCAGAAGTTTGGCGCGCGGATGACTTTTTCACAGCCCGCCGCGGCGCCGCCCTTTTCGTCGCAGCCTTGGTCATCGACTTACGTGCCGATGACTTCTTTGCCGACGATTTCTTGACCGATCTTTTGGCCGACCTCTTCGCGCTTTTTTTAGCTACTTTTTTTTTTGCAGCCCCTCTTTTGGCTGCTTTCTTCGCGCTTTTCTTTACTGACTTCTTAGCGGTCTTCTTACTTGAAGGTCGACGCTTTTTAGAAGCTTTTTTGGAAGATTTCTTCGCCGATTTTTTGGCGGATTTCTTCGCGGATTTCTTAGCAGATTTTTTCGTAGCCATATGAATCTCCTTCGATGCACGTCAGTGCGGAGGTTGAGAAGGAAACCCGGCGAGACGCTGTCCTAGGGACAGCACCCGTCGAGCCATTCATCGGCGCATGCAGATGCTCTGTCGCCGCGACACCCCCAGAAATGCGTTTGTGATTCCGCAAATCCGAGTAATGCGCGGAACGGGCAGCGCACTGACCGCTGACGCTGATGAATTCGGGACGGCGCGCGCGATGCAGCGGAGCTGGACGCGAGCGCAATAAAAACGCCGGGATTGATCCGGCATCTGGATGATCAGAACTGAAAGAAAGAAAGGCGCAGGACCGACTCGTCTCGATACGCAATGAAACTCGCGTGGAAGCGGGTTCGTCTGCGCGGGTTGGCCTGTTAGCGGTTCGACTGTGCGGTTCAGTAGTCAATTCGTTGATCAATCGTCGTTTGTTAAACACACTTGCAAAAAACAAACCGATTGAGCAGTTGAACAATGCATCGCGTTTTACGCGCAAAATAATTTCATCGCAAGAATTTTCTGCAGCGAACATCGATTTGTGTGCGTTTTGTTCCACTGTTCGATCGTTCAACGGTGCTTGATCAATTCGAATCGCTTCATCTGATTGCGCTAGTCCTGCGCGCACTAATCCCAAGTAAGCGCGCCACCGCTCTGATATTCGAGCACGCGCGTCTCGAAAAAATTTCGCTCTTTCTTCAGGTCGGTCATCTCGCTCATCCAAGGGAAAGGGTTTTCTTCCTGCCTGAACAGCGTTTCAATTCCGATCTGCTGGCCGCGGCGGTTGGCGATATAGCGCAGATAACCCTTGAACATCGGCGCGTTGAGGCCGAGCACACCGCGCGGCATCGTGTCTTCGGCATACGCGTACTCGAGATCGACCGCCTTGTGAAAAAGCGCGCGAATTTCCTCGCGAAACGGCGGCGTCCAGAGCTGCGGGTTTTCAAGCTTGATCTGATTGATCAGATCGATGCCAAAGTTACAGTGCATCGACTCGTCGCGCAGAATGTATTGGTACTGCTCGGCCGCCCCCGTCATCTTGTTCTGCCGCCCCAATGCGAGGATCTGCGTGAAACCCACGTAGAAGAACAGGCCCTCCATCAGGCACGCAAAGACGATCAGGCTTCTGAGCAGCGCCTGGTCGCTTTCGACCGTGCCGGTTGTGAAGTAGGGGTTGGTCAACGTGTCAATGAACGGGATCAGGAATTCGTCCTTGGCGCGGATTGAGGCGACCTCGTGATACGCGTTGAAAATTTCGCCCTCATCGAGCCCGAGCGACTCCACGATGTACTGATACGCGTGCGTGTGGAAGGCTTCCTCGAACGCCTGGCGCAGCAGGAACTGCCGACACTCTGGCGCGGTGATATGCCGATAGGTGCCGAGCACGATGTTGTTGGCCGCCAAGGAATCTGCCGTGACGAAGAACCCGAGATTGCGCTTGACCAGCCTGCGCTCGTCGTCGGTGAGTCCGTTCGGGTCCTTCCAAAGCGCGATATCGCGCGACATGTTGACTTCCTGCGGCATCCAGTGATTGGCACAGGTCGACAGGTATTTTTCCCAAGCCCATTTGTATTTCAAGGGCACCAGCTGGTTGACGTCGGTTCGCCCGTTGATGATGCGCTTGTCGGCAACGTTGACCCTTCGCAATTCGGGCGCATCTGCGACGGATTGCTTTGGCGCGAAAAACGGGGAGTCCACGCGCAATGCGGACGGCGCCATCGGCAGCAACCCCGCAGACGGCAAGATGTTTTCTTCCCAGGACAGCATGTTCAGTTTCTCCGCTGCAAGCGCGCGCTGTAGGTGTCTGCGACCAGGTTCATTCGTCCACCCATCATTGACATGCCTCGCACTCCGCAAGTCCGGGATCACCGGGCTTCAGCATGCAGACCTGTCCATCCATGAGTGCGGACCCCGCCGCGCCATCCATTGGCACTGAGTTCATTTGTCCCGTATGCGTGGTGGATTTTTCGGCATGGGTGGCGCCCACCGTGCGAAGGTAGTACGTGGTCTTCAGTCCGCGCCGCCAAGCTAGCTTGTAGGTCTCGTCGAGCGTTCTACCCGACACCCCACCCATATATATATTGAGCGACTGCGCCTGGTCGATCCACTTTTGTCGCCGCGAAGCCGCCTCGATCAGCCAGCTGGGCTCAACCTCGAAAGCCGTTGCGTAGAGCTTGCGCAGCTCGGCCGGTACGCGCTCGGATTTGGCCACCGAGCCGTCGTAATACTTGAGCTCGTGGACCATGACCTTGTCCCACACACCAAGCGCCTTCAGGTCGCGGACCAGCTGCTCGTTGACGACGGTGAACTCACCCGACAGATTCGACTTCACGAACAGGTTCTGAAACGTCGGCTCGATGCAGGCATCGACGCCGACGATGTTGGAAATCGTGGCTGTTGGCGCGATCGCGACGCAGTTCGAGTTACGCATTCCGTACTCCCGAATGCGACTGCGCAATGCTTCCCAGTCCATCGTCGAACTGGTATCGACCTCGCACAGCGACAGCGGTGGCGCTGCGGCCGGCCCCGCACTGTCCGCCTTCAGGCTTCCACGCTGCTCTTTCAGCAACTCGAGCGTGTCTTGCGGCAAGATTCCCCGATCCCACAGGGAGCCGGCAAAAGATGAGTAGCGCCCACGTTCCTGCGCAAGCTCGGTAGACGCCCAATAAGCGTAGTAACAGGTCGCCTCCATACTGCGATCGGCAAATTCGACGGCAGCTGTTGACGCGTACGGAACCCGTAGCTGATGCAGGCAATTTTGAAAGCCCATGATGCCCAAACCGACGGGGCGGTGCTTGACGTTCGAATTGCGCGCTTTGTTGACGGCGTAGTAGTTGATATCGATGACGTTATCGAGCATCCGCATCGCCGTGCGAACTGTTTTTTTCAGTTTTGCGTGATCGAGCTCGAATCCACCGTTGCCATCGGACTTCATGTGCGCCGGCAGGTTGACCGAGCCAAGGTTGCACACGGCGATCTCGGTCTCGGAGGTATTCAGCGTGATTTCCGTGCACAGGTTGGAACTATGAATCGTTCCGATGTGCTGTTGGGGTGATCGCAAATTGCACGCGTCTTTGAAAGTTATCCACGGATGCCCGGTCTCGAACAGCATCGAGAGCATCTTGCGCCAGAGCACCTGCGCCGAAACCTTCTTGGAAAGCTTGAGCTCGCCGCGTGCGGCCTTCTCTTCGTAACGGACATACGCTTCCTCGAAAGCATGCCCGGTCTTGTCGTGCAGATCGGGGCAATCGGACGGCGAAAACAATGTCCAGTCCGCACCTTCGAAAACGCGCTTCATGAACAAATCGGGGATCCAGTTCGCCGTGTTCATGTCGTGCGTGCGACGGCGATCATCGCCGGTGTTTTTGCGCAGCTCCAGGAATTCCTCAACGTCCAGGTGCCAGGTCTCGAGGTAACAGCAAACGGCGCCTTTGCGCTTGCCGCCCTGATTTACTGCGACCGCCGTGTCGTTGACAACTTTTAGAAACGGGACAACGCCCTGGCTTTTCCCATTGGTTCCCTTGATGTGGCTGCCGAGCGCGCGCACCGGGGTCCAGTCATTGCCGAGCCCGCCCGCGTATTTGGCGAGCAGCGCGTTTTCCTTGATCGCCTCGTAAATCCCGTCGAGATCGTCGCCGACAGTCGATAGGTAGCACGACGAAAGCTGCGAGTGGCGGGTGCCCGAGTTGAATAGGGTCGGCGTGGAACTCATAAAGTCGAACTTTGATAGGACTTCGTAGAACTCGACGGCACGCGCGTCGCGCTCGATCTCGTTCAATGCAAGGCCCATTGCAACGCGCATGAAAAAAATTTGTGGCAACTCCATGCGGTTGTCATCATGGTGCAGAAAGTACCGGTCGTAGAGAGTCTGCAGCCCAAGGTAATTGAAATTGAGATCTCGGCCGGCGTCTAGCGCCGCACCGAGCCGCTTGAGGTCGAACTGCGCGAGGCGCTCGTCAAGCAATCCAACCTTGACCCCCAGCTTGATGAAGCGAGTGAAGGCATCGGCATAGCGAGTCGCCATTTCCGCCTGCGGGACTTCTTCACCCAGCACCTCGCGCCGTACCGTGTGAAGCAGCAGGCGCGCACTGACCGTTGAATACGCCGGATCGGTTTCGATTTGCGCACGCGCAGCAAGAATCGCGGACTTATAAACCTCATCAATCGGCACGCCGTCGTAAAGATTCTTCACCGTCTCGTTGAGAATGCTTTCGGGCGTCACATAGTCGGCAAGACCATCGCACGCTGCGCGCACGATCGCTTCGACGCGCGCCATATCGAGCGGGACGCGCAGGCCGTTCTCTAGCATTGACAGCCGCGGTGCAGGCGCGTGGCTGCGATCGGCTCTCTTCGCTCGTTCCTGCGACCGTTTCTCTCGATACAGTACGTACGACCGCGCGACGTCGTGCGCGCCATCGCGCATCAGCGACAGTTCGACCTGATCCTGCACATCTTCTATGTGAAATGTCCCGCCAGCGGGCAGGCGCCGCAGCAGGGCACGCACCGTGCTGTCGGTCAGCTTTTCCACCTGCTCGCGAATCGCAGCCGAACCGGCACCCTGGGCGCCGCGCACCGCGATAAACGCCTTGGTCATTGCCACCGCGATCTTCGATGGTTCGAATGCAACGACGGACCCGTTGCGCCGAATGACCTTGTAATCGCCGAATGAGGTCGCGCTGACTGCGCTGATACCTGCACTTCTGGATGGATTTGAACCTTCCGAGAACTCGTGAGCGCTGACCACCAGAGGGGCACCACCTACCGCGGGCGCCGCCACCCCTGCTTCCTGAAACTGCATGTCAAACCTCCACGTCATTTATTGCTGCTGTCAGCATCACGACGCCGCCAAAGCCGCGCGTCGGCCAACAACACCACAAGTTCTAGTCACCAGAGCAGCATCCGCTCGACCGCCGGCGATAACGCGTGCAAGCGAATCACCGCGCGCACCCTTGATCGACGACTTCACTGGCGGGCAGAGCGGCTAATACAGTTTCGAGTTGCAAGCACAACATATGGTATCTGCGTGGCGAAGCGTTACTACGAATAGTGTGCGCATCATATGCGCAGAATTTTCGAAACTCAACAAGTGTTGATTGCGCAGCGCATCGAACGGCGCGCGCACGTGCCTACAAATCAGCTCAGGCGGAAAAAGGTGAAGTGCGTTGCGAAGAAATTCGGGTCCAATCGAAAAATGGACCTGGATCGGTTTTCCTGCCGGGCGCGATATCGCTGTGCCCGCACAACCGCTTGATCGGATAAGCAGCCCGCAGTATTTCGATCAGCGCGTTCAGCGTTGCATACTGCGCGTCAGTGAATGGATCGAAATCGGAGCCTTCGAGCTCGACACCGATCGAAAAGTCGTTGCACCCTTCGCGGCCTTCGAATACCGAAGCTCCCGCATGCCAGGCCCGATCGTCAAACGACACGAATTGCGTGGCATGGCCATCCCGATTTAGAAAGACATGTGCCGAGACCCGCATCTGCGCAATCTCGGCAAAGTACGGATGCGCTGACGCGTTGAGTGAGTTGGTAAACAGTTGCTCGACATAGCGTCCGCCATAAACGCCAGGCGGCAAGCTGATGTTATGCAAAACGATCAGTTCTATTGAGCAGCCGGCGGGTCGTTGGTCGAAGTTCGGCGACAGCACACGGCGGACGGACTCGAGCCAGCCGTCCGCGCCGACGATCATTTGATACCGAGGCGTTGCATCCGGTATCGCAGCTGGCGAAACGTGATTCCCAGAAGCTGCGCGGCCGCGGTGCGGTTGTAGCGCGTCTTGCCCAGCGCGGATCGAATCGCGTCGCGCTCCAACGAATCCAGATAGGCTCCCAGCGAAGTCGGCACGCCATCGACAACTCGGAAATCCAGCACACCCGACGGTGGAGCGTCAGGCAATTCTTCTTCGGCCGACAGCGTTGTGGCTTCTTCGAGTGTATCGACGAGTGGCAGCGGCGCCGGTTCAAATCCGGCCAACGCGTCTGGCTCCGAAATCGGCAGCATCAGATTGTCGGGCATCAAAACATCGTCGTTGGCCAAAGCAACGGCCCGCTCGAGAATATTTTCGAGCTCGCGCACATTGCCTGGAAAGCGATAGTGCTTAAGCGCCGTGGTGGCTGCCGCAGACAGACGTGCGCGCGGCGAACTTGCCCGCTCGGAGATCCGCATCAAGATTGATTCAGCTAGAGCGGGGATGTCGTCCAACCTCTCGCGCAATCCCGGCACGCGCAGCTCGATCACGTTCAGACGATAGAACAGATCCTGGCGGAAGCGTCCAGACGTGACTAATGCTCCGAGATCCTGATGCGTGGCGCTGACGAGCCGTACATCGACTGGCTCCTCCACCGAGGCACCGACCTTGCGCACTCTGCGCTCCTGAATTGCTCGCAATAATTTCACTTGCATCGGAAGCGGCAGCTCGGCGACTTCGTCCAGAAACAGGGTGCCACCGGCCGCGGCTTGAAAGAACCCTTCACGGTCGCGCTCGGCGCCTGTAAACGCGCCTTTGCGATAGCCGAAGAACTCCGCTTCCATTAAGGTTTCTGGAATAGCGCCGCAGTTGACTGCGACAAAAGGTTGCGCGCGGCGGCTTGAGCAATCGTGAATGGCGCGCGCGACGAGCTCCTTGCCGCTGCCCGATTCGCCGTGAATCGCAACCGGCGCCATGCTGCGTGCCAGCTGGCCGATCATCTTTCGCATTTGCTGCATCGCAGGCGCGTCGCCGATCAGGCGAACCAATGCGCTGGCTTCAAGGGTTGTAATCGGCTGCGCATCCTCGGCTGGAACGCTCGCCTCACGCACGGCTGAACGAACCAGCATGCGTAGCTGGTTTATGTCTACCGGCTTCGTCAAATAATCAAAAGCGCCGGCCTTCAACGCTGCGACCGCATTCTCAGCGCTACCGTACGCCGTGATGACGGCGATCGGCGGGCCTGCTGATAACGCAACGTCTCGCACCAGGTCGAGGCCGGTGCCATCAGGCAACCGCATGTCGGTCAGGCAGAGCGCATATTTGTTTTGCGCAAGAAGTGCGCGCGCCGCCGAGACCGATTCGGCTGTATCTACGTCGAGCCCGAGACGCACTAGGGTCAGCGACAACAGTTCGCGCAGGTCGGCTTCATCGTCGACCACGAGTACGGCCGGCAACCGACGCTGCACGGTTGCCCTCTGAACCGGATCGGAGCCGATTGAATTGCTCATCGATTGTCTAACGCCCGCCGATCATGACTGTGCGCGATCCACATCGCGCCTATCGGATCGGCAACGTATCGAGAAAGCCATGCTGTTCGTTGCCCAGCGCTGCGCCACGGCCAAAGCGCAGCAGAAACCCGTCATGTGAAGAGCCATCGATCTCGCGTCGTGTCGCGTACGAAAGCTCCGCGCGGTTGGTGACGCAAAATTCGCGCGCGAGGTACAAACCCAATCCCGTTCCCTGCGATCGAGTGGTAAAAAACGGCTCGAACAGCGCAACGCGCGCTTCCGCCGATACACCCGCGCCGTCGTCGATCACCCACAGTTGCGGGCGATCGGCTTCGGGAGCACGTTCCATCACAATTCGCACAGACCTTGGCCCACTACTCGCATAGCGCAATGCGTTATCGATTAGGTTGTACAACACTTGCCGCAAATGTGATTGCTCGAATTTGACGCGCAGCTCTGGTTCCGACTCGAGCTGGATTGTCGCCGCTGCAAGTCCGCGATCGCGCAGGAACTCGGTCAAGAATTGCTGAACGAATTCGTTGATATCGATTTCATCGCCCAATGGCGGCTCACGCCGCGCAACTCGCAGAACGTCTTCGACAAGGCGGTTGAGTCGCTGCGTGTTTTCGCGCACGATCCCCGCCAGGCGCTGCAGCATTGGATCAGAGCTGTCTTCACCCATTAGTTGACCGGCATGACTGATCGCGGCTAGCGGATTTCTAATTTCATGCGCAATCGATGCGGTTAGGCGGCCCATTGCGGCAAGCTTCAACTGTTGCGCCCGATTCTCGACGTCGCGCACATCTTCAATGAAGATGACGAACTCCTCGGCCGAGCTTGAGGTCGGCCGCGCGAATCGGGCGCGCATGCGCGACTCAATCAACGGGCTCGTGGCCGCATCGGCATTGAGCGTTGAACCTGCCACGACGGTGTTCGACCATGCACCTTCGCTGCGTCCGGCGTCGACCCAGCGCATGAAAGCCTCTGCCAATGCTCCCGCAGCGGGTACGCTGGCCAAACGTACGCCGGTCAGCTGAGCCGAAGGCTCGAGCCCGAGCATCTGGCGAGCCGCTCTATTGTTAGCTCGCACCTGCGTCGTCGGGTCAACCACGATCACTCCCTGCTGCATTTGTCCGATGACGAGCCGATTGATCGCCAGCTGATTCTGAAGATCACGGCCGCGCGAGCGTGCCAGACGTTCCTGACTGGCCAGCCGCGAACTTAGAGCGCGCAGCAGCGCAGTCACCGCGAACAGGGCGGCGCCATAGATGCCGGCCTGAAACAACAACGGGTCGGACGCTTCTGTCGCAAGCGTGCGGACGCCGGCATCGATCAGTATCGCCAACACTGCAACTGCGCAAACGAAAAACACCATCGTGGACGTCAGCAACAGCGAAGCGCCCGCCAGCGGCAGTAAAAAGAGGATTACCCACCCCGACGCCACCCCGCCGCTGCTGACGAAAAGCGTAGTGATCACAACCAGATCAAGCACCAGCTGGCCTATGACCTGGGCCAGGAATCGACGGTGCAGATAGAGCGCAAGGCCGGCGAATATCGCTGCGAAAGCAAAATACGAAAGCGATGCCACGATGGTCGATTGCGGCACTCCACCCACACCGAGAGGACGCGCACCAAAAGCTGCACTCGCGAACACAAGTGCGGCAGCAACGATTACGCGCGTGCTGGCGAAGTACTCGAGCGCTCGCCACGGCGTTGCAGTCTCAGCCTCTGGTGTGTCGTCGAGCACCAGATCGACTGCGGCGATCGACGCTTCGGGAACGTTCATCGAGGCGATCCCGGATTCGCGCGGAGTCTCGTGCGGGCCTGCACTGGCTACTCGGGGCCCGGCGCCATCGCGCGTCGATGCTCTTCGCAGCAAAAATAACGTTCGTCCTGTACCAGCGCTTCTTCGCGCGGAACATGCAACCCGCAGGTTGCGCAGCTCACCATCGGCAATCGCAGCGGGTCCGACTCGTCGTCCTGCCGCGGGAGCGGCTTTCTTTGCACGAATCGCCACGCGATATAGATCGCCAGCGCAAGCAGCAGAAAAAACAGAATTCGATTCATGCCGGTTCTATTACGCTCTGCGAAGCAGCACTTCAAGCACAAAGTGGCTGCCGATATAGGCCAGCACCAACATTGCGAACCCTGTCAATGTCCAGCGCAACGCAGTCCTGCCTCGCCAACCAAACCCGCGCCGGCCCACCAGCAGTCCACCGAAGACCGCCCAGGCCGCCAGCGCGAACACGGTTTTATGATCCAGCCGCAGCGGCCGGCCAAACAATTCTTCTGAGAAAAAAATTCCGCTGACCAAGGTAGCGGTCAGTAACACAAACCCGACAGTGATCAGCCGAAACAGTACGCTCTCCATTGCCAATAGAGGCGGGAGCTTGTCGATGACGAAACCCAGACGGCCCGGCGCGACAGCCGACTCGCCGTGCAGCCGCCGTTCCATTGTTGCCATCAGCAAAGCGTGAATCGCCGCGATCGTCAGAAGGCTGTAAGCAAGAATTGCAAGCAAAAGGTGAAGTGGAAACAGCGGTGACGCACTCGAGCTTCCAACGATGGTGCCCGGGAATACGACCGGTAAAAAACTAGCAAACGCGGCCAGCGGCAGCACCAAAAGAAACATGCCGCGCGAGGCAGAAAACACAACCTCAACGCAGACGATCAGGGCGGTGATCCAAAGAGTGGCCGACAGCGCGTGTGCAAAACCAAAGCGCAGCGCGCCGCCTTGATACATGCCCTGCAACAGCAGCCATCCGTGCAGGACCAGCGCCAACGCAAGCGCCGCACCCACCCACAATGGAATTCGCTGCGCGGTAGAGCGCAAACCGGCCCATTCCCGCCACGCAACCAGCAGGTAAAGCGCGGCGACGGCCACGTACAATGCGAGCCACTCGAAGCGCAACTGCA